>NZ_CP059450.1:600000-870000 GCF_022023855.1 Azospirillum brasilense | reverse complement strand
GGCGCTCGTGCGCATCATGATGACGTTATACAGGCGGAGCAGCGTCAGGCCGCTGATCCGTCCGACGGTGTCCAGCTTGATCAACTCGCGTGCATAGCCCTCCGGATCGATTAAGCGCAGGTCGAGACTGGAGCCAGTCGGTTCGGTGCGGCGCCGCAGAACATCGAGGTGATATGCCTCGATGACTGAGCGCGCTCCGGCGCAGAAGATCGATCGCATGGCATCCCGGAGCCCGTTCGGTCCGGTGATGCCGGTCGGCGTGGTGGCATCGATCTGGCGGAGGAGAAGCTCATCGCAACAAAGAGCTTGAGATGAGACATGTATGGTGGTTTTGGCATCGTCACATGTTTAAGCCATGCCGATCAGAAGCGTAGACGGATCAGATCGTGCTGAATGCTGGCCGCCAGAAGAGCCAGCAGCAACGTCTCGGGATCGGCCGTGGTGGCCACCTGGCGCAATCGGCTGGATAAGACCAGCATCTTCGCGTCGGCATCGGTCCAGCTAATTGCCGGCAGCTTCGTCAGGCTTTCCATCCTGTCGGCAAGGCGCTCGCAGCGGTCGGCGGTATCCTGCTCACTCTCATAATGGATGACCGGGCCGCTGTCGGTCAGCCACTGTCGGGCGAGGCGCCCGATCGGCGTTTCCTGTCGATCTGCGGGATTGGGGTGTGGGTTTGTGGGGTGGTCCATCGTTTCGCTTGCCTCTCCATTATTCGTGTAGGCTGAGCAGGGCGGTCGATACCGTGACAGTCCGGCCCTCCTCGTCACGCCGGATCGATTGCTGAACATCGATCGTCATCGCCAGATCGACGCTGCGGGCCACGGTCATCGCCCAATCGAGGATTTCCGCGGCGTCGGTCAGGTGGCGGCGCATCCGCGTGTAGCTGTCACATTGGCCGACCAGCGGCTGCCACGGCTGGGGTGCGTTTCGCCGGGCCTCGACGACCAGGAGGTGGGCGCTATCAAGTGCCTCGGCAATCGCCCCCAAGGCGCAGAGGGTATGGTCATCATCGACCTGGTGCCGCCAGCATACAAGGTCGGCGGTGACCACGCGGACAAGGTCGACGGTTTCGGCTACCGGCTTCGGCCGGTGGGCCGGGTTCGTGTTGAAGAGCTGATCCTCCAGAGCATCAATGGTGGCGGAGAGGGGATTGGTGGTCAGTGCCGCCTTGCTCGGCGGGACCGTGAGAGCGGTGGAGGTCATAGGGAAAACTCCAGGGCTGGAGTGGGAGAGGAGAGAGGCATTGCGTTGGATGCCGGTGCCGACCATTGGCAAGACCCCACCGACCACGCGTCCTGCGAACACACCATCATGGTTTTGTATCCGGCCATTGCAGGACCGGGAGCGGGGGTGACGCTGGCGGCGACGGCCATGCGAACGGCGTCTATCGAGGAACGCAGTCGTCTACGAGGTTTGATCGAGCCAGCGTAACTGCTCGCTGATGGCCTCGGCGTCCACCCCGGCCGCGGCAAGCAGACCGGCCAGTTGCATGCGTCCGTGAGCGCTGTGGGCCATGGTAAGGATCTGTCTGGCCTGACGTTCTGCGGCCGCTTGCGACAGACTGATGTCCACGTCGTTGATCCCCGAGGCCGAGAGTGCCACGCGGATGTTCTGGAACACGGCAGCGACGGAGGGTGGATAGGTCAGGGCGTCGGGAGCGTTGATGCTGTAAGAAATACTGTTGCCAAAGCGGATGATCCGCTGTGGCAGGATCGCGGAGAAGGGTGCATCATCAATCCGAACCCATAACTTGCCATCAATGACATGGGGACTGATGCGGACGACATAGCTTTGCGGCACCACAGCCTGGACGATAACGCGAGCCGCGTCCCTGTCGGCGGCAGTGTAATAGCGGGACATGTCGGCTTGATCCTCCCTACTGGTCCTTCCTCCCTCGGCGCGGCCATCGGGCCGGCAGTAGAGTTAGAAAGGTCTCCAGATCGAGAAATTGCGGCCGCCGCCGCATGATTGCGATGTAGCAGCGACTGCACAGCACGTAGCTGTCGGGATCGTCTGGCGGCCCGACGACGAGCCATGTGTCGGGACCTGCGCGGTCCTGATCGTGCCACATCCCGCACCGGGCACATCGGCAGAATTGGCCATTCGAAGAGGCGGTCCACTTGATCTTCGAGGCTTTCGTTTGGCGCTTCTTCATGGTGATCTCCTGCTCCTGGAGCAATGGGGCTGAGGCGTTTCACGCGGAGTGGCGCTGCCCCGCCCGGTTCTGGGGGCGGGGTGTTCGGGCCAGCAAGACCACGCCGCTTCCCGCCGGTGCTTTGGCGTCTATCGATCTACCGCCCCGGGGCGGAGCCGTCGGACCCTTCGGCGATCGAAAGCCGCCATGATCGTCATCCGCTGATGCGCGGTGGGCCACCAGCTTTCCACCGACTTGAGGAGCCGGTCGGTATCGGCCATGGAAATCCGGTCGCTGTTCTGTCCGCGCGATGCGACGGCCCAGATGGCTTCCCACAGCAATGCACGCGCGTCGTAGGTCAGCTCATCGATGCCGCTATCCACGGATGGATGGAGGAACGGTGCTGCCCGTAAGGCAAATCGCCGGGACTGACAGTCGACGAAGACACCGACGCCGGATCGGGCCTCGAGAAGCGGAATGAATTCGGCGAGATGAACCGCAATCCCACTAGGATCGTCGTAGATCGATCCGGCGAAATCTTTCCATCCATCTGTATCATCCTCACCGGGCTGCAGGGCATCGGTCGGATCGGTAGGGAAGTCTTTGTGATGGCAGGGACATCGCGCAATCGCCGCGGCATCCCTCATGGCTTGATGTGCGGTGATGGCCGGCGGCAAAGGCATCGCCATCCAATGTGTCGGATAGCGGAGCCGGTTCCAGTCGTGCCTCTGGAGCACCTCCTCCGGAACGCCGACCTCCCACCACCATGGTGCGCTGTATGGCTGCGCATCGGCGACAGCCTCATAGGCCATCCAGCGCGCGACCGACATGGTCCCATCGCTCCATGCAACGATGATCGGCCGGCCGTCACGGGGCGCGATCGCGATCGGCTGCCAATCACCGCTGAGCATTCTCTTTACCTTCGCGATTTTCCGGGCGGGTGATCGACGTCTGCTCCGCCGATCCCAGTGGACTGCCGGCTGCCGTCGCCGGCAGCTTCCCGGCACAATGTGCTTCGGTGCGCAACAGGAGCAGGCGAGCCACGGCGGCCGACCGGTTGCGGACACCCAGCGCCCGAAGTATGGCTGTGACATGGATTTTGACCGTCCCTTCACTGATGCCGAAGGTATGGGCGATCATCTTGTTGCTGCTGCCGCGTGTAAGCTCTTCGGCGATCTCCCCCTGGCGGGCTGTAAGACGGACGGGGACAGCGGGTGTGCTGTGCGGCCGGTCGTTAGCGTGGAGACCAGGGGGCAGTGCCGCAGGCCAGCAGCTGCCGCCGGCGAGGGCCAGCCGGATCATGCCGGCGCACAGCTCCGGCGTTTCCGTCCCGTCCAGCAGGCCATGGGCTCCGGCCATCCGGAGCGCTGCCACTCCGTCAGACCTCTGCACGCCGGCGGCAAGAAGGGCCACAGCCTGCCGGCGCTGGAGCAGTTCCCTCACCCGCTCAGCGGTCGGGGCCAGCGTGCTGGTGTGCATGATGATGAGATCGGCTTTCGACCCGTGCAGTGCCGCGTCGATGCTGTCGCACGTTTTGGTGCTGGCAGCGCAGCGTGCCTGATCGAGCAGGCATGATAGTCCCAGCAGGGCAAGCCTATCACCGCCGACCAGCACGATGTCCGCCAAGCATGAGGACACACGGTCCTGCGGGGCGGGCAGCCTGAGGGTGGCCGGCGACGATATGCGCGGCATCAGATCATCCATGGGAGCCTCGATTTGAAGCGGATTGTTCAGGTTGGCGGCACCGTCGCCAGGGCCACACGCGGGAGTGCAGTGGTTCTGCGGTAGATGGCTTGGCGACGAGGAACGCTCCGTCCGGCACGCCGGGCGACGGAGCGTGACCGCGGTCAGTCGGTCGCACGCCGATCGTCGTCCCCACCGTCGAGTTGGGCGACGAGGTCAAGGGCTTGGCGGATGAGCCAACGCGGGGCGTAATCGGGATCATCCTCGGCGCGGGACAGGAGGGCCTCCGCTTGTGCCCGGGCGATCTCGACGTCACCGGCGGCGTGGCGGTGGAGGGCAGCACGCAGCAGCAAGTCGGGTCGGCCACCGGTTGCCGAACAGTCATTTTCCGCGCGCGTTGCGATGCGGCGCAGGCGCGCGACGCGCGATGCTGCGGACTCGGCTGGGGGTGATTGCATGGATGTCATCGCAGTGGCTTCCGCAAGGTTGACGGTGGTGGCGTCTGGCTGGACCGCAGCGCCGCAAAGCGCGGCTGCGGTCCAGCCGGACGCCACCCCTCCTCCTCGCCCATCGGTCACACCACTTCGGCTCGGTAAGATTGTGCCGAGCCCTGCACTGTTTCCTGTGCGATCCGCCGGCGTCCGCGCCGGCGGACGGCCATGGTCACCGGCGGCATCGTCGATGCCTAGCGCATGCATAGAGCCGGAGCCATTCGCCGCGCTCTCCTGGTAGTTCAGTAAATATTGGTCTGTCGGCCGAGTTCGCTTTGCTTGGCTTATCCAGACACCACCAAGTTGTTGTCATCGGATCTACCTTCTGCAGCAGTGATGGTGATCTGAGCCGTGATCCACGGCTGCAGGCTGATGCCATAAAATTCTGCGCCTTGTGCCATCGAGAGAGTGAAATATCGGTCGTTGTCGCCAGTGACTTTGTCCAGCATTTTGGGCGCTACCAAGATGAAGCACGTGATGAGGTGGTGATAGTGATTGACCAGGGGAGGGGGTGGGCGGTTTCCTGTCACCGGACGATCTGGCTCATTACTAGCGGCTGAAGCGCCGTCAGGCCGAGGTGCTTGTCACGGGCGATCGGCTGGACGACTTCGCGGCCGACATTGCGGCGGCCGCGTATGGGGCCCGCCCGCAGTGATCCAGCAGGTTCCGAAGGCCCGCACCGGACACCGTTGCGATTATGCCTTCATCCACTTCTATCGATTGAAGTCGCGTTCATGCGGGCGGCTGGGGGATTGGTCCCGCTCTGGCGGGTCGATGGACGACGGCTGTGACGCTGTCAGGGAGCGGCGGTGCTGCGCGACGGTAACCGCGGCTTTGTGGGTGTCGACCACCTCACTGTCGATCCGGGCGAGCATCTTGGTCAGGCACTCATCAACCGCGTCCAGCCCATCAATCTCAGCACTGGCATGACCTCGCTTCTCAACCGACGACCGGGCGCGATAAAGGGCGATCAGAACTGGCTCGATTCTTGCTAGCACCTGTTTGCGACGCTGCCATTCCTTCAGTCGCGCGGCGTAGGTCACCACCGGCTTCGGCCAGTGTGCCGGGTTGTCGCTCAGCAGCGGTCGGGCCCAAGGATCCCGCGCGGCCGTCGGCCGGGCGATCAGCGTCGCTTCGGTAGCAGGAGCAGTTCCAGGCTCGAGGCAATGTTCGGCCTCGTGGTCGAACCCGGAAGGACCGCTCCTGCGCTCGTCCACAACGGCGTGCAGTGGCAGGGTGGGCATGTCATGACCAATTGCGTCCGCGGGCTGCTCCGACCTGAAGGTGTCGATGGAGAGATCGCAAGAGGAGCCAGGATCATCGCCACCCACGGTATCGTCGGGTTTGGATGCAAGCACCTCCAGTTCTCCATCCGGTACGGACTTGGAGTGTAGAGGGTCCTTCCAGTCGGGCTTCTGACTTGCGTCCGTTGGGACCTCTTGGGCAGATCTGTCGGGAAGACCAGTGCGGGTTTCAATGACCTTAGGCGCCTCTTGCCCTTCCACGCTCCACGGTATGCCCGCCGCTTGAAGTGCTGTGGACGCCCGTTCAATCCAGAGCGCAGTACCTGACAACTCCACTCCATGCCAATTCGCGGCTTTCACCAGCGCGACAAAGGCTGTAATGCTGGCATCGCTGTAGTCGCAGCTTGAATAAACAATAATCTCGTCGCCGTAATCTTCCAACGTTTCGCGACTGATGAGATCCAGTGTTAGTGGGTCGCCATCCTTTTCGGGGCGATGAACGAAATGAAGAATTTGCCCGACGCGACGATCCAGCTCCTGCCCATAATGCTTGTTGAGTATGCTCCACTTGGACTTTGCGGCATAAGTTAGCGGGATGTATGGAGAGTGAGTGGCAGAAGGTATGGCGCGTGTGCTGCCCTGTTGAAGGCTTCGGCGAGCGACGCCCATCGCCCAGCGGGACGGAGGATCTTCGGGAGACTGGTCTTTGTCGACGTTCAGCCCCGACGTCGGGGGCTGGGCATCTACGTTCTCCCCCTGGTGATCGGGGTCTCGGACACGCTCAGTCGACACGACAAGCTGTTCCGGAACGGCATTCTGCTCAATCCCGGAAGCCGCCTCAGGGACAGAACTCAGCGATTCTGCCTGCACCTCTTGGTGGACCGGAGGCTCGACCAGGGCAGCGTCTCCGAGATCCTCCGCCAATTCCGCACGGCGGGCTTCGTCCAGGGCCTGTCGACACGCCCGTTTCGCTTCTTCCTGTTCGATCCAGGTGAGCACTGCGGCGGGCAGATCGTCGGTTTCACCGATCTCGAGTGCGCGCCGAGCCCGCTCAAGATCAGCGCGGCTAAGCTTGATCTGCGGGGGCAACTCGGCTCCCCGCGCCACAAGGCTGCGGCAGTCGATGCGGATGGGCAGGCCGGATCGACTGAAGAGGTCGTTGTTCAGATCCTCCCAATGTTGACGCATCTGGAGAATGATGGTCGAGCCGATCTTCCGGTCATCAAGTCCTCGGGTCCCATCGGGAAGCGTCCGCTTTGAAGCAAATTCCCGCCCAATGATGCGACGAGCACCAACGACGAAATGACCGTGGCGATTTCTGGGGTCGCCGCCAGGTAATACCAATCCGCTGATCGGGTCCTTGATCACTCGTCGACGATGGGCACGGTGAAAGCTCCAGCCGACCGGAACACCCAGAACGCGGCTCATCCAAGCGGCTTGTTCTGCGAGGAGGTTGCAACAGTCGTTATCACTGATCGTCGGGTCACTTGGCAGTGGCACAATGATCGTCCGGCCTGGGACCGCGTCGGCTCGGACCTCGCCCTGCTCGACGGCGGTCCAGATTTGGCTCTCCGATTGAGCACGCCAGAAAGGAACATCCGCAGTGTCGGGGAACGCGATGCCCGACCGAACAACGCCGCGCTTTTTCCTGAAATCGTAGACGCGGCCGGTGCGGCCGTCGGTGATGCAAAGGGCCGCTTGGTACGCACGGGCCGCCGTTATGGAGTGGCCGATTTTGCGCTGAATCGGGACCAAGTCGAACCCAAATATTGCTCCCTCGGCCATCCGTGTCTCCAGTCGTCATTGGCCGGTTCCCGGCCATTTTCGATGGGGAGGTGTCGGAGGGGCTGTGCCCTTCTGACCGAGCGGCGTCGCCCCGTCCCGGGGCGATGCATACCGCGAGCCCTTCACGCGCCAGGGAGGCTGTGACGTCCTGGCGTCCCCCGGGGATATCCATCTGAAAAGCCGGTCGCGCAACGGCGGCAGAGAGAGATTCTTGACGGAATGAATCGGCGGCAGATCGGTGCGCGTGAGCAGCCGCAGGGATCGAATTTTGTGCTGTCGCACTGTTGCGCGCGTGGAAATACTCTCCCAGTTCCCAATAGGCCGACCGATGATGGGAGATATCCCATGACCGACGAGAGGGAACAGACCCGCAAGCGCGGCCGTCCGCGGACGCGCCTGCCTATGATCGAGCGGCTGCCCGGGGAAACCGATTCGGTGTATCTCAAGCGCTGCGCCAAAGAATATGAGCGCCGCGCCAACGAGGCGGCTCGAAAGGAAGCTTGGCAGTACGAGAAGGATAACAATCACAAGAAGTGTGTGGTGGGTGGGTATGTGCTGTCGGAAATCCAGCGCTTGCGGGCGGAGCAGGATCCAAGCGGTCCGCAACTTGCGAAGCTTCGAGATCTCCTCAAGCTGGTCGAGGACGGAGTAACACGGGAGGGAGATCGGAGCCGATATTTTTCCACAGAGTTGGCGGCTTACAGGGACCTACCCTCGTCGATCTCAGCCGTTGATGTTCAGCGAGCCGAGGCTATTGGTCGAATCTTCCTCACAGCAATCAAGACCGAGTGGGAAGAGAAAAACAATAAGCGAGAGTTTTTTCTTCTAAAATACATCGAAAGGTTCAAGCGGCAGGAGGATGAGGCTGTATTGGGCGACCTGCTCGAACGTCGAGAGATGCTATTAGCTGAGTTGAATCAAGAAAACCGTTAGAAATCGGCCGCCGGATGGCGGCCGACTCTTATTGTGAACGCTTGTGGTTCATAGAGGGTCGAGCCACTCAGAGTCCGCTCGAGAACGGAAGTGAGTGCACAGTAAGGTTGTGAGATATCTGAGCATGGTGGAGCTCATGGCGATGTAGATATGGTCAGTCCGCATTCCCGGTGCAGGGTAGCAGTGATCTTGCCCTGTTTCGGTGGTTCTTGCGCACTTTGCGTGGATGGTCCGGGTTGTGGTGGCGAGCAGACCGATTATTGCCCACATGGAAGGAACATGCAGGAGTTTTCTTTCCTTCCAGGCTGCCGCGTGCTTCAGATCGAGCGCGGCAGCCACGGCTCCCTTGTCATTCTCGCAGATAGCCGCCGAGGCAGTGCTCGTTGCCCGCACTGTGGTGCCGTCAGCCGCGTGGTTCACAGCCGATACCGGCGATCTCCTGCCGACCTCCCGGCCTTTGGGCATGAGATCCGTGTTGCCTTGCTGGTCCGGCGGTTCTACTGCCGGCAAGCGACCTGCCCCAAACGCACGTTCGCCGAGCGCTTTATAGGCGCTGTAGAGCCCCACGCCCGACGCACCCGGCGGCTGTCCAAGGCACTGGGCCGGGTCGGGATTGCTCTCGGTGGCGCTGCGGGGGCGCGGCTCGCCCGCGGGCTTGGGATGCCCGTCAGCAGGGACACCCTGCTACGTGTCATCCGGGCATTGCCCTTGCCGGCCGTTGAACCGCCACGCGTCGTCGGCGTGGATGACTGGGCGCTGCGCAAGGGGCGGACCTATGGCACCATCCTGGTCGACCTGGAACGTCGTCGTGTCCTCGACCTGCTGGCTGATCGATCCGCCAACACCGTTGCGGGCTGGTTGCGTGACCAACCCGGCATCGTCGTGGTGGCGCGGGATCGCTCCGCCGAATATGCTCGTGCCGCCACCAACGGCGCTGGTCAAGCGACCCAGGTTGCCGACCGATGGCACCTGCTCGCCAATACGCGCCAGATGCTTGAACGCTGGCTCTTCGCCGTCCATGGTCGGCTTCGCCGGTTGCCGCCGGTCCGCACCGACGCATCGGCCATCGCACCCCGCCGCACCCGAGCCTTCCCACGCCCGCGTGCCGAGAGAGTGGCGAGCGTTGCAAGCCACGAGCGGTGGCTGGCCGTCTATAAAGAGGTCCGGTGCCGCCATGCCATCGGCGAGACACTGCTGGGCATTGCCCGGTCGATGGGCCTGGCGAGGGGAACGGTCCGTAAGTACGTGCAAGCGCAGAGTTTTCCGGAACACGCATTGAGGGCTCCGGGGCCGAGCGCCTTGGACCCCTTCATTCCGCATCTGACGGCGCGTGTGGCTGCAGGCTGCGAGAATGGCATGGAGCTGTGGCGTGAGGTTCGTGCGCTGGGCTACGCCGGTCGGCCAAAAGCGGTGCATCTCTGGCTGCAACAACACCGAAGCGTCCCGGCGAAGACGACGCCCAACCGTTGGCGGAAGGAGACGCCAACCCTATCGGGCGGCCCACCAGCCCTCTTGTCGCCCAAGCGTTTGACCTGGGCTCTGGTAAAGCCGGCCGAAGCCCGCGACGACGAGGAGGCTGCGGCCGTTGCCCAGGCCGAGCAAGATGCCGAAACACAAACAGTGGCCGGCCTCGCGCGCCGCTTCACGGCACTCGTGCGCGCGGCCGGCCGAACCGCGGAAAGCGACCATTCCGCCGCCGGACTGGAGGCTTGGCTCACCGAAGCAAGTTCCTGCGGTATCACCGCAGTTCAGGCGTTTGCTGCCGGCTTGGAGCAGGATGGCGTTGCAGTTCGGGCGGCACTCACATTGCCATGGAGCAGCGGGCAGGCTGAGGGGCAGATCAATCGCCTCAAACTGCTCAAGCGTCAGATGTACGGCAGAGCCAGCCTGGATCTGCTCCGAAGACGAACCCTCCTGGCCGCGTGATCCACGCAAAGTGCGCAAGAACCACCGAACCAGGGCAAGATCACGGCGTGACTCAACACAAATGGCCTCCGGCAAACCCGGCACGGTTCAGTTCAGGCCGACGGCCCCGCACCGGTTGCCTGCGTCGCGGCGGAGGCAAGAGATGCTCTCATTTGCTCCAGGATTTCGCCAATCCCGTCTTCCCTGCCCGTAGTGGTATGCCGGTCGACCATCCATGCCGGATCGTTGCAAGCGAGCCAAGTACGCCCAGCGTCGGAGCGCCAAACCAACGCTTTCAATGGAAGATCAATGGCGAGCGTTGGGATCGCCTCCATCAGCGGCGTGCCCGCAGCCGGGTTGCCGAAGATCAGCACCATGGTTGGGCGCAGGTGGAAGCCCATCTGGGACGCGGCGTCGGCATGATCGATGCGGGCGACCACAGTCATACCGAGACCCGCGACCGCAGACGCCATGCGTTCCGCCGTCTCGCTGGGGCTGTGGGGGCTTGGGAAAACCATCAATCCTGCGGCCACCGCATCGACGATGGCGGCATGGTGGGATGCGCTCATTTCGGTTGCTCCCGGGCTGCTCATTTCAACAGGACCGGACCGGCGTCGATCCTGACGCGCAGAAGCTGGTAGGGAGGGCGGCGCAAGTCCCTGCCACCGTGAAAGCCGGCCTGACGATGAAGCTGGTTGGCGGTGAAGTACAGATACCCATCGGTGCCGACCGACAGCGTGTCTGGCCACAGGATGCGCGGGTCTTCGGCAATCGTCTCCCACCGCCCATCGGTGAAGCGGCGGATCGTGCCGTGTTCGTAATCGCCGGCATAGAGGCGCCCCTTGTCATCCTCCGCCAATCCATCCGACGGCGCCTTGGGGCCGAGGTCCCGGATCGCTTCGGCAATGTCGGCGTCGGTCACCTTCGGGTCGCGCAGCAGGGCGGTGGGCACGGCATGGAAATGCCGGCTGGACAAGGCGCAGTAATAAAGCGTGTCGCCGTCGGCGGAGATGGCGATGCCGTCCGACGCCACCATCCATGGGGCGGGTGCGGCATCCTTGGGCCGAATCATCAGCGTTTCGCCTTCGATCACCGGAGTGAACTCCTTGTCTGGCATGGTGCTGGGGTGGCCGGACAGGCGGCGCAGCGCTTTGCCGGTCGCAAGGTCGACGACGATTAACCCGCCCGGCCCGGTGATCGAGCTGTCGGTGATGTAGGCCACCCCCCCCGCACCCTGGCGCAGGTCGAGGCGGAGGTCGTTCACATAGCTGGTGGGCAGCACCACGTCGGCACCCAGCAGGATCGTCTTCACAACTTTGTCGGTGGCGAGGTCGACCGCGACCAGCTTGGCGCCGCCGGGAATGGGTGCCGTAAAGCCGGGGGCTCCGGTGTCGAGGACCCACAGACGGTTGGCACCGTCGGCGACGACGCTTTGGACGCTGATCAGGTGGTTGGCGGCATCCTCGGCATCAGCCCGGTTCATAGCGGCATCGGGGTAGGCGACGGGATTACCACCCTTCAATTCCGCCACGGTGAATGGGCTGTTGTCGCCCCACTGCGGGTAGTTGACGAAGATCCGACCATTCGGCGCCACGGTGACGCCGGTCGGCATGGCCCCGGTCAGATTGGCAACGACCTCGATCTTCTGTTGTGCTTGGGCGGCGGCGGGAAGAAGTGCGGTGAGGGTGATGGCCGACGTGCCGAAGGCTAGGGCGAAGAGTGTCGATTTCATAGGTTGTCTTTCCTGTGGTGCGGGGTGAGCGGGGGCGCTTCAAGCGGCCGAGGCGACGGATGCCTGCCGCAGTTGGTCGTCGAGCGCGCTGACCCGCCGATTTCCCAAATGAAGGGCCGCCAGGGCGGCGAGGGCGTCCGGGACGATCCGTGCCTCGGCCTCCTTGCGGACAATTAGGGTTGCCTTGTCCTGGCCGCCCAAAAGTCCCTTGGGCTCCGTCAACGCCCGGATGCGGTAGCGGTTGTGCAGCCATTGTGGATGCCACAGCGGCACCACCACCCAGCGCTTTCCGTCGACGGCCTGGATAAAGCGGCCGAAGCAATCCTCTTCGGTGCCGGTGCGGAATTCGTAGCCGGCGTGGTCTAGCCCGTACTGCTCGACGATGGCCTTGGAAAAGCGGCTGATGCCCGCACCGGGGTTGATGCCCTGGATCAACCGCTCCATCCGGTCGAGCGCCGGCGGCTTCAGAAGGTCGGCGACCTGCGCCACCTCATCCTCCGGCACGTAATCCGGTACGCCCCAGATACAGTAGGGCTCGTAGAGAACGGTGATTTTGGTCACCTCCCGCTCGAAGGGGGCGAGGTAGGCACCGTGGCTGGCCGGCAGCCAGGCCGAGACCAGCATGTCGATCTCGCCGCGGGCCATCCGCTGGAACATCTCCTCGTGCGGTGCGGCGGAGCGTTCGATCCGATGGCCGTGGACGCAAAGAATGCCCTCCACCTCGCGGGCGGCGGCGTCGTGGAAACTGAGGTCGATGTGACCAACACGGAGTGTGTGGGACATGTGAGTCGGTCTTCTGATGTGGATGGAGGTGTGTGCCGGGACGCCCCCTGGCTGGCCTGCCCGACTATTCCCATCAAACGCCTAGCGATCTTGTGAAAAGCCATCGTCGATTTGAACGAAAGCCGGATGTCGCGGACCGGTCGGTGTCGAAACTGTGCAGCGTTCAAATCAGCGGCGCCCTGTCCAAGACGATCCTGACCTGGATGGGCAGCATGGCCACCATGGCTCCTTAAGACGAACCATGACGATCCGTTCGCCTTCGGGAACGGAACCGGCGGAGTTTCCCCGCGCCGCCGGCGGATCGCGCCGGACGGGGCTCCCTCCCCCGGAGCCCTGTCCGCCCCGCGATCCCTTGCAAATTCTCAAGTCGGCCAGCCCATGGCCCTGTCGCAAAAGGAGGTTCGCGTGAACCGACAAGCTGAACCGGCCGGAACGGCGCCGCTGCCCGGCATCGTGACGGCGCTTGGCGAGGAGCCGGCTTTCCGGCCTGGCGACGCCGTCCGCATCCTCACCCGAAGCCCCATCGGCCATTACCGGGTGCCCGCCTACCTGCGCGGCAAGACCGGCACGGTCGAAGCCGTCATCGAACCCGCCGCCATCGACAACGAGCAGGAAGCCTACGGCCGCAATGCCGGTGCCAAGCGACACTATTACCGGGTCGCCATCCCGCTGACCGACGTCTGGCCCGACTATGCCGGTCCGGAAAAGGACGGCCTGCGCATCGAGATTTACGAGAATTGGCTGGAAAGGGCCTGACCCGATGACCGACCCAGATCACGACCACCATCACGGCCATCGGCATGAGCATGCTGATCCGCATGCCCCTGTCGGGCAGGAAGGCCCGCCCGGCTACTACGAGATCATGGAAACGGCGGTGCGCGAACTGCTGGTCGAACGTGGGATGATCGGTCCCGACGAGATCCGCCGGCAGATCGAGGTTCTGGATTCCCGCAATCCGGCGCTGGGGGCGAAGGTCGTCGCCCGTGCCTGGGTGGATGCGGAATTCCGCCGCTGTCTTCTCGCCGACGGCCGGGCGGCGTGCGAGGAGCTGGGCATCAGCTTCTATGACGACACCCGGCTGATCGTGCTGGAGAACACCGCGACGGTGCACAACCTGATCGTCTGCACCCTGTGCTCCTGCTATCCGCGCCCGGTACTGGGGCTGCCGCCGGATTGGTACAAGCTGAAGGCCTACCGTGCCCGCGCGGTGATGGAGCCGCGGGCGGTGCTGGCCGAATTCGGGACCGTCATTCCTGAAGACGTCGAAATCCGCGTCAGCGACTCCACCGCCATGGTCCGCTACCTCGTGCTGCCGCGCCGGCCTGACGGGACGGACGACATGGATGAAGAAAGTCTGGCGGCGCTGGTGACCAGGGACGCCATGATCGGCGTGGTCCCGGTGGCCGCTCCCACGGGGAGGACGGTGCAATGAGCGGTGGCGAACAGCTGGTCAGGCGTCTGCCCAACGACATCGGCGGCCTGTCCGCCGGACCGATCGAGCGGGTCGAGCATGAGCTGGAGCCGTGGGAAAAGCGCTGCCACGCACTGGCCGACGTGCTCGACTTCCGCAAGATCATCAACACCGAAGAGAAGCGCCGTGGCGTCGAGGCGCTGGGGGCGGAGATGGTCGGCGCACTCGGCTATTACGAGCGCTGGATCGTCGCCTTCTCCAACATCCTCTTCCAGAAGGGGTTGCTGACGCCGGAGGATCTGGCCCGCAAGATGGACGAGGTCGCGGCGCGCCACCCCGTTCCACAGACCGTTCCGCAGCCATGAGCGCGGTCCGCTCCGCCGATCCCACGACCTGCTTCGTCGAGCGCGATCCGCGGCTTGCGCTGGCCCGCCGCGCGGCGGTCGAAGGGATCGGCACGCTTCTGTTGATGCTGATGGTGGCGGGAGCGGGGGACGCCGCACTGGGGCCGGGGGGATTGGCCGGAAGCGGCCCGCTGCCCAGTGCGCTGGCGACCGCCGGAAGCCTGGTTGGTCTGATCCTGGCCTTCGGCGCGGTGTCCGGCGGCCATTTCAACCCGTTAATCACCGTGCTGCAATGGCTGGCGGGCGAACGGCGGCTCGACTGCACCATCGCCTATGTCGCGGCGCAGGGCGCCGGCGCGGTAGCCGGGGCGATGCTGGCCGACGCGCTGTTCGGCATCCCGACCCGGGACGTGGCAGCCTTACCGCTCGGGATGCTGGTGCCGAGCGAAGCGGTGGCGACGGCCGGCCTGATGATCGTCGTGTTCGGCTGCAGCCGCAGCGGCCGGGCGCAGACCGGTCCCTTCGCCGTCGGCGCGTGGCTGGCCGCGGCCATCCTGGCGACACCGTCGGGGTCCTATGCCAACCCGGCGGTCACGCTTGGGGCACTGTTCACCGGCGGGCCGGTGGGGCTGCCGGGAGGATCGGCGCTGCTCTATGTCGTGGCGCAGTCGGCGGGGGCGCTGGTCGCCTTTCTGGCGATTTCGGTCGCCTATCCGAAACCCTCTTCAACGACCGGCGGCACAATCCCCAATACCGTCAAAGGAGAAGCGTCATGATCCCGCTTCCGGCACCCGCTGCCGTCTTCGGGCAACCCGGTCTGAAGGCACGTCTCGCCTTGGTATCTGTGGCCGTTCTGCTGCTGAACGGCGGCGGCTGGCTTGGCGCCTTCCTGTCCTTCGGCGGCGATCCGGCGTTGTTCGCCATGGCGCTGCTGGTCTACGGGCTTGGCATGCGCCATGGGCTGGATGCCGATCACATCGCCGCCATCGACAATGTCACGCGCAAGCTGATGCAGGAGGGAGAGCGCCCGGTCGCCGTCGGCTTCTTCTTCGCGCTCGGCCATTCGGCGCTGGTTGTGCTGGTGGCCGCGGCGGTCGGTGCCACCGCAGGTTCGCTGGAGCTGTTCCGCGGCGTGCAGGAGGTCGGCGGATATCTGGGCACCGGCATCTCGGCGCTGTTCCTGCTGACCATGGCGCTGCTCAACATCCTGGTGTTCCGTTCGGTCTATCGCGCCTATCGCACATTGCGTGACGGCGGTTCTCCGGATCAGGCGGAACTGGACCGCATGATGGGCGGGCAAGGGCTGCTGGCAAGGCTTCTCCGTCCGCTGTTCGGGCTGATCGGCCGGAGCTGGCACATGGCTCCGCTCGGCGTGCTGTTCGGCCTGGGCTTCGACACGGCGACGGAGATCGCGATGTTCGGGCTGTCAGCCGCGCAGGCGGTCAATGGGCTGCCCTTCGCGACGATCCTGGTCTTTCCCCTGCTGTTCGCTGCCGGCATGCTGCTGGTCGATACCGCCGACGGGCTGCTGATGCTGGGGGCCTATCGCTGGGCGACCGCCCGTCCTGCCCGCAGGCTGCGCTACAACATGGGCGTCACGCTGCTGTCAGCCCTTCTCGCCGGCTTCATCGGCGGAACCGAGATGCTGGGCCTGATCGGCGAGCATTTCGGCTTCGACGGCGGGCTTTGGAGCCTCCTGGGCCTGCTGAAGGACGGATCCGACCGCCTGGGCTTCCTGATCGTCGTCCTGTTCGCCGTCGCCTGGGCGGTCGCCCTCGGCCTGCACAGGTCGCGTGCGGCGTCGGCGGTCCTGAAAGGCGATGCCTGAGCACGCCCGTCCGTCATCCTTTCCTCAAGATTTCATCCCCTGCAAAGAAGGAGTTCACCATGGCCACCCGGATTCCGGCCGCCTATGCCGACCCCGCTTCCCCTGCGCTTCCGAAGGGCGAAATGGTCCTCGACCTTGCCCGAACCGCTCTCGTCATCACCGACCCGCAGATCGATTTCCTCAGCCCGCAGGGCGCGGCCTGGGGGGCCTTCGGCGAGAGCATCACCGAGCACGGCACCGTCGGCAACATCGGCCGGCTGCTTGTAGCCGCCAAGGCGGCCGGTATCCCGGTCGTGATTTCGCCGCACTATTATTACCCGCACGACCATGACTGGGACCATGCCGCGCCCGGCGAGGTGCTGATGCACAGGCTGCGCATGTTCGACCGCCGCGACCCGCTGTCGCTCGAGGGCTTCGCCGGGTCGGGCGCCGACTGGATGCCCGAATACCACGAGCTGATCCAGGACGGGCGGACCATCGTCTGTTCACCCCACAAGATTGCAGGCCCGCAGACCAACGACGTGCTGTTCCAACTGCGCAAGAAGCAGGTCGATCAGGTCATCCTGGCGGGCATGGCCGCCAATTTCTGCGTGGAATCGCATCTGCGCGATTTCGTCGAGCATGGCTTCGAGGTCGCCGTCGTGCGCGACGCCACCGCCGCCAGCAAATTGCCGGAGGGCGACGGCTATCTCGCGGCCCTGATCAACTTCCGCTGGTTGGCCAATGCGCTGTGGAGCACCGACGAGACGGACGAGCGGCTGGACGTGGTTGAAGCCGTCAATGCCGGCGGCCCGCAGGGCTAGCCTGCACACACCGTCGGTCCCGCCGCTCCTCGGTTCAATTCATGGCCATGCGACAGGCTGAGGCTGCGGCCGAATCCGCATGGCTGTGTCGGCGATTTCCCTCAGCGTCGCCTCGTCCGCTCCGTCGTGGGCTTGGCCGGACATTTCCTGGAGCACGATTATGGCTTTGCAGATCCACCCCATCAACCTGCTCAACGTCACCATGGATGCCAGCGGCCTCGTGCTGTTCCGGCAGCCGGGCACCATCACGACCATCCCGGTTCTGGGCTTCCTGATCACCGGCGGCGAGGGGCCGATCCTGGTCGATACCGGCGCCCGCGACATGGAGCAGTTCACGTATTACGGCTTCAAGGGCGAGCAGACTGCGGCGATGACCATCGAGCACCATCTCACCCAGCATGGCCTGAGGACGACCGATCTGCGCTATGTCGTGCACACCCACGCCCACATCGACCATGCCGGCGGCACGCACCTGATCCCCATGTCGGTGCCGGTCGCCATCGCCCGGCGGGAATTGCAGGAGGCGGCATCGGGCGTCATGGGTTCCGCCATGTACACGGCGGCCGACACCAAGCATCTGATCGACCGGCTGCACACCAAGAACGCGATGCGCCTGTTCGACGTGGATGGCACCTTCGAGGAGGAGGTGATCCCCGGCGTGGCGGTGCGCCTGACACAGGGCCACACCGGCGGTTCGATCTCCGTCCTGGTGGAGACGGACGAGGGCATCGCCAACATCTGTGGCGACATCGTCTACGACTTGTACGACCAGTTGATCGAGCCGTATCTGGATCGCAATTACATGGAGCCGACTGTCACCGCCAATCATTCGACGACGCTTCTGGCGGAAAAGACGGCAGTCAAGCGCGCACTGGCCGGCAGCCGTTTCCTGCTGCCGAGCCACGACAAGCCGGCGCTGGTGCGCGGCGGCAAAATCGTGGCGCTGCATGAGGACGCGATTTCCAATCCGAAGGCGGACGTCACCGCGGCTGCCAACTACACCCCACTGGCCGTGGCTGAACCGATTCTCGCCTGACCCCGGTTATCCCCGCGAACCACACAGCTCCAGGAGCCCGTCATGCAACATCGGCTCGGAAACAAGGCGGGCTTCTGGACCAGTGCGGCCGTGGTGGCCCACACGCTTTGGACCAGTGCCGCACCATCCATGACCTACCCGCTCTACGCAGCGCAATGGCATCTGACGACGACGGTCACCGCCGCACTCTTCGCGATCTATTCCATCGTGGTCGTGACCGTCCTGATCGCCTTCGGGACACTGTCCGACCGTATCGGTCATCGCGCGGCGATGCTTGCCGGGCTGGGCGCCTCCATCGCCGGTGTCCTGCTGTTTGCCCTGGCCGCGGACGTTCCGACGCTGTTCGTCGGGCGGATCCTGATGGGTGTCGGCGTGGGATTGTCCGCCGGTCCGTCCACGGCGGCCGTGGCCGCCTTCGCCGGGGCGGGGCAGGCGAAGCGGGCGGGTTCGATCACCGCGGCCGCGCAGGCGTCGGGCATGGCGGCGGCCCTGATCGTCGGCGGCGGGCTGGTGCAGTATGCGCCTTGGCCGGCGCATCTCACCTTCTGGGTGCTGGCGGGGTTGCTCGTCCCGCTGTTCGTGGCGTGCTGGTTCCTGCCCGTCCGGAAACCCAGTTGGCCGGTCGGCCGGTGGAAATTTCGGCTGCCGCGGGTAGACCCCGCGTATCGGGGCACCTTCATCACCGCCGCGCTGGCCGTGAGTGCTGCCTATGCTCAGGCCGGCGTGGTGATGTCGCTCGGCGCGCAGGTCGCCCATGACCTGGTCAATTCCCCCAATGCGCTGGTCAATGGTGCCGCGTTGTCGCTACTCGCCATCGCGATGGGTGCCGTCAGCCTGTCTGCGCGTGGACTGGGCGCGCGGACCGCCATGGCCGGTGGAGCCGTCGCCTCGGCCATCGGGGCGGCCTTTCTCACCGGTGCCGTCGCTTGGCAGAGCCTAACCCTTTTCCTGGCTGCATCGGCCTCCGTGGGGGCTGGGTATTCGCTGCTGTTCGTCGGCGGGCTGGGATTGATCAACATGTCGGTTCCCGAGGGGCAGCGCGGCGGCGCGCTGTCGGCGGTCTATCTCGCCGCCTACCTGTCCATCGGCGTTTTGTCGGTGGCGCTGGGTCGCATCGCGACCCTCTTCGGACTGAACACCGCGATAGACATCAGCGCCGCCGCTATGGCTCTGCTGAGCGGATTGACCATCCTCCGCCTGCTGGCGGCTCCATCGAAACGGACAGAGGCCCCAAGGGATGAGGTTGCAACCCCATTCAAGGACGAGACGGGGTGAGGCGCGGCACCAGCAACCGGCGGAGCCCCGCCACCCCGGCATAGAGCACGAGCCCCAGCAAACAGAGCTGCAGGACGATGGCGAACATCTGCGCCGTTTCGTAGGAATTGATCCGGCTGACCAAGAGGTATCCCAGCCCGTAGCTACCGGATATGAATTCCGCCACGACGGTGCCGACGAGGGCCAGGACGATGCCCACCTCCAGGCCGGTTGCGATGAAGGGCAGGGCATAGGGAAGCTCCAGGCGACGGAGCAGCTGGAAGCGGCTGGCGTCGAAGGAGGCCATCACGTCGTGCAATCCTTCCGGTACCGACCGGATGCCGAGCAGCGTGTTCATCATGATCGGGTAGAAGGGCAGGATGGCGGAGGTGAGAATCTTCGGGCCCAGGCCGAACCCCATCCACACCACGAACAGCGGGATCAGCGCCACCTTCGGAAGGACCTGGAAGGCGACGATGAAGGGTTTCGACAGGCGCTCCAGCGTCGGCGACAGCGAGAGCAGGATGCCCGCGGCCACACCCAAGGCGGTCGCCAGGAGGAAGCCGGCCACGGAGCCGGCGAAGGTCATGGCCGTGTGGCTCCAGGCCCGCCCGCTGAGTATCAGCGCCACCCACTCCTCCAGCACCGGCAGCGGGGCGGGCAGGATGAAGGGGGAGACGCCCCAGGCGGTGACGACTCCGTGCCAGGCCAGCAGCCCAGCCGCCAGCAGGCACGGTGTGACCAGCCACGGCAGCCAGACCGCATCGCGCAACCGGACCTTCTTCATGGCTGCCCCATCAGTTCGGCCAGTCGTTCGTGCAGGTCGCGCACCATCCGCTGGAATTCCGGCGAATAGGTGAGATCGCGGGTGCGCGGCCTTGGAAAAGGCACGTCGATCACACTGTCGATGCGCCCGGGTCCCGGTGAGAACAGGACGATCCGGTCGGCCAGAAAGGCCGCCTCCACCATTGAATGCGTTACCAGGACAATGGTCTTGCGGGTCGCGAGCCAGAGCGACTGAAGCTCCATGTTCAGGGCCTCGCGGGAAATCGCGTCGAGTGCCGCGAAGGGCTCGTCCATCAGCAGCACATCTGGATCGTAGGACAGCGCCCGCGCAATGGCCACCCGTTGGCGCATGCCGCCGGAAATCTCGTGAGGCATGCGGGTGCCGATGTCGGCCGCCCCCACCAGCGCCAGCATCGCCCGTGCGGCTGACAGCCGATCCGCGCGCGGCAGCCGCCCACGCAAATCCAGCGGCAGCCGCACATTCTCCTCCACCGTCAGCCAGGGGAACAGGGACGATTCCTGGAAAACGAGTCCCAGTCGGGACCGGAGGTCCTTCCGGCAGTGGCCCTTGTCCCACAGGGGGCTTTCGGCAATGGCGATGGTTCCGAAGGTCGGCTCCAGCAGCCCGCTGATCATGCGCAGCAGGGTGGTCTTGCCGCAGCCCGACGGCCCGAGAAACACGACGAACTCGCCGTCGGCGATCGACAGGCTGCTGGGCAGGAGCGCCGTCGCCGTTCCGTCGCCGATATCGAAGGTCTTGCCGATCTCCGTCAAGGCGATCAGGGCCGGCCGCCCGCTGCTGCCGCCGATCCCGGTCACAGCGCGTCGATGAACCGGTTGGTGTAAAGATCCTCCTGCTTCAGGTTGGCCGGTGCGAACCCGCAGGAAACCATGAGGTCGTAGGCGCTCTGCCAGCGTTTCGGCACGTTGCGCAGAAGGTTCTCCCGCCCGTCCGCCAGCAGGAAGGCGATGTTCTCCTTGTAAATGGCGGCGGCAAGCTCCGGATTCCGGGCTTCGGCCATGTCGTAGCGTTCCATGGCCTTCAGTGCATCGGCGATGGCGACCTTGCCGTCGATCAGGTCGAGCAGTGCTGTGCGGACGGCGCGAAGGTAGCGCTGGATCAACGGCTGATACCGCTCGATCACGTCGCGTTTGCCGGAGTAGCAGAAGCCCGGCGTCGGGGCGACCGTGTCCGTGTTCCATAGGTGAACGGACTGGCCGCTCTTCCGCAACGCGACCGCGATGCTGGCGGTCACCAGATAGGCGTCGATCCGTCCCTGGCGGATCAGATCGACCCCAGCCGGCGAGTTGCCCACGACCACCCGCTGGACGCTGGCGCGATCCACGCCGCGGGCGGTCAGCATGATGTCGAGCAGCGTTTCCGTGGTGCCGCTGACCGACTGAATGCCGACCGTCCGGTTCGCCATATCCTGCGGCCCGGCTACCGGCTTGTCCTGCAGGCTCACCACGAACCAGGGAGAGGACTGCTGTACGGTGCCGATGGCGACGAGATCACGGCCCGCCGGCTGCCCGCTCGCCCGGATGTGATCGACGGCCCCGATGCGGGCGATCGTTGCGTTTCCGCCCATGACCTGCTGCAATGCCATGGAGGAACCGCGGCCTTCTTCGATGCCGACCCGCAGCCCTTCCCGTTCAAAATATCCGGCAGCCTGCGTGAACAGGACATCGATGAAGGCCAGGATGAACTGGTTGGGCAGCACGATTGACAGGGCGTCCTGGGCCTGCGCACCCAGCGGCCTTACCGAGGCCAGGAACGTGCCCGCCGCAGAGGCAGCCAGCACAGTCCGTCGATTCACAGTCATCGTCGATTCCATCAATCAAATCAAAGGCAACTCGCCTGCCGTATCTCTGTTGGGAGTCCGTTGGCGCTTGCATGCAAAAGGATATTGCGGAGCTTCGGCCTGATTGCCAAGCTCCTTCGGAATCATGGGGGCCATGGCGCCGATGCGCGTAAAGGGGCAGTAGCCTTTACAACGCTTTACTCGCTTACGGGCCGCCGCCCGGCCACACTCTCCCCAGAACAACTCAGACAGGAGCAGGGGCCATGGCTCTCCTTTCCGCCCAAGACGCCGGTGCGCCTTCGATGTCGCCGCACCAGACTTGGTCCGAGGCCGAAGCCTTCGCGATGCAGCCGCACGCATTCGGCGAGTTGGAGATCAACAGCTACGTCTCCTACGTCAGGACCCTCGTCAACGCCGTCACCTCCATCCGGTTGGCGTCGGACGCCCGGCGGCGCTGGATGGAGCGCAATGGGGCTGCCTGCCCCGACGCGGAGAAGATGTCCCGGCTGATCGAGGCCGAGATGGACCGCGCCGACGACATGGCTCACCGCATCGTCGAGCTGGTGGCGTCCGTGCGCGCGACGTCTGCCCCGCCGCCGCCTTCCAAGCGCGCCAATGCCGCTCCGGTCTCCGCCTTCCGCTCGGCCCCAGGGTTGAGGACGGTGCAAAGCGACAGGCAGGTCCGGGTCCGGCATGGCTGAGCTTGGCATGGTGGAAATCATTCGGCCTATGTTCGGCGTGATTGAAGCTCCAGCGTCAGACCGCGCTGCGATGCGGATTTGATCCGGTGGAAGGTACCGGAATGGAAAAGCTGTTTCTCCCTATCAACATCGGTGCGCTCGATCTCGCCCATCGCGTCGTCATAGCGGCGGCGATCGATCACAGGCGGATCGGCGAGCGACGCTTGGCGGCCGATTGCGGCGCCTGCGTCCGGCATGTCTCGCCCGGTGGGCTGGTCTTAACGCCTCCGGTCGCGGTTTCCGCAACGGCGGCGTCGGCCTCCGTGCCGGATGGGTTCGACACGCCCGGGACGGCTGATTCCTGGGCTGCGACGATCAGCCTGGCCCATGCAAGGAAAGCCAAGGTGGTGGCTCGGTTGTGCCACCCGGGAGATGCCCCTCTCAGGGCCGCCACCCTGCCAGGCACCGGCATCGACGAGGTCATCGCGGATTTCCGCCGCGCGGCGGAGCGGGCCAAGCACCTCGGGTTCGATGGCGTGGAACTCGACGCGGCCGACGGCTCGCTTCCCGACCAGTTCCTTCAGGACGGAACGAACCGGCGGACGGACCGGTATGGCGGCTCCATCCAGAACCGGTTGAACTTCCTCTGCGAGCTTATCGATGCGGTAACCGGCGTCTGGACGGCGGAGCGGGTCGGTGTCCGCCTGTCGCCGTTCGGCCAATTCCGCGGCATGTCGGATTCGGACCCCGTCACGCTGTTCACCATGCTTCTGACGACGTTGGCCGGGCAGGAGCTTCCCTTCGTACACCTTGTCCGCTCCGCCGCGGATGGGGCTCCGCTCGGCCATCTGCCCTATGAGGATCGCAGCGCCGCCGCCCGGATTCGGGCAGCCTTTCCCTCCGCGATCATCGTATCCGGTGACTTCACCCGACGGCGCGCGGTGGAACTGGTGAGAAGCCGCTGGGCCGACGCCATCGGGGTCGAAGCCGGCATGGTGGAGGATGGCACCGATGGTCGTTGATGGCCGGTGCTCAAGCGTCCTGCTGCGCCGCCCCATGCCACGTTATGATGCGTTGACCTACGGTAAAGCATACGTATGATGATGAGGTCTTACGTATGCTTAGCGTTGGGAAATGACGCTTTCTTTTGCCTTCGATGACCTGATGAGGACGGAGCCGCGCCGGAGGTTGAGTCACCGCTTTGCTGTTGGCGGAGCGGTGGGCGCGACCTTTGGCTGATACGTCTGTTTCCCACCGTTCCGTCGGTTCCCAGCCGCCGTCCGTGACAGGACCCGCCATGGAGCAGAACGAGGTCGGCTTCGGACCCTTCCGCTTTTCCCCGATGCGCGGGCTGTTGAAGAACGGTGTTGCCGTCAAGGTGGGAAGCCGGCCACTGGCCATCCTCGCCCTGCTCCTGGAACAGGCCGGTGCGGTCGTCAGCAACCGCGACATCATGGCCCGCGTCTGGCCGGGCTTGTTCGTCGAGGAGGCGAACATCCGCGTTCACATCGGCTCCCTACGGAAGCTGCTGGGCAAGAACGACCTCGGCACGGACTACATCGAGAACATCCCGGCACAGGGCTACCGGTTCGTCGGGACCATCCGGACGCCCTTCCCGCAGGAGGCCGCGGAGGGCGCCGTCTTGCAGCCGTCCGCACCGACTGCGGACCTTTCGACCCTCTTGCCCCGCAACATCGACCGGCTGATCGGGCGCGACGGGACGATCGACGACATCGTGCGGAAGTTGGCGGAGAAGAGCTTCGTCACCATCACCGGCGTGGGTGGGATCGGGAAGACGAGCGTTGCCATCGAAGTGGCGCAGGTTTCGGCGAGCAGCCACCGGGACGGCATCCATTTTGTGGATTTGAGCACCCTGTCGGACCCGACGCTGGTCTGCGCCACCATCGCGCAGGTGATGAATCTGACCGGTGGCGGCAAAGGTGCCCTGGATGGGTTCCTCGGGGCGGTCAAGGAGTTGGATGCCCTGCTGATCCTCGACAACTGCGAGCATCTGATCGAAGAGGTCGCCATCGTCGTCGAGGGAATCCTGGCGACGGCTCTCGACATCGACATCCTGGTGACCAGCCGCGAGATCCTGCGCGCGCAGGGCGAGTGGGTTTACCGCCTGCCGCCCTTGTCCGTTCCGCCGGGGCGGGAACACATGTTGAGCGCCGAGCAGGCGCTGACCTACCCGGCGGTGGAGCTGTTCGTCGAACGGGTGTCGTCCGGCGACAGCATGTTCCGCCTGTCGGATGCGGACGCGCCGGTCGCCGCGGAACTGTGTCGCCACCTTGACGGTGTTCCGCTAGCGCTGGAACTGGCGGCGGCCCGGGTCCCCCTGCTGGGCATCCATGGTCTGGCTGCAAGCCTGGACCGGGCCTTCGACATTCTGCGCGGCGGCCGCCGCACCGCGCTGCCCCGTCACCAGACCCTTCGGGCCACGCTGGAGTGGAGCCACCGCCTGCTGGACGAGCGCGAACGCATTGTCCTGCGCCGGCTTTCCGTCATCCGCGGGTCTTTCACCGGCGACCTTGCTGTCGGTGTCGCCGCCTTCGGCGCAATTTCGGAGGAGGACGTCGTCGAGGGCATATCGGAGCTGTCGAAGAAGTCACTGCTGTCCGTCGAGCACCGGCAGCAGAGCGTGCAGTTCCGCCTGCTCGAAACCACGCGCCAATATGCGGCGGAACGGCTCCAGGAATGCGGCGAGGCTGACGTGGTCTGCCGCAATCTGGCGCGGCATCTGTGCCGGATGCTGGCCGGGTCGCAGTCGACGAACACCATGGCCTGGAACATCGTGTACGGGACCCGGGTGGACGATGTCCGCAGCGCGCTGGAATGGTCCCTGTCGCCTGCCGGGGATTTGGCGACCGCCGTCGACCTGACTGTCGCGTCGGCCCCGATGTGGTTCCAGCTGTCGCTGACCGATGAATTCCGCCGGCGCGCCGAGACGGTGCTGCAGTCGGTCCGGCGACAACCGGAACCGGACCTGCAGTCCGAAATGTCGATCACGGCGCATCTGGGCCCGGCACTCTGGAACTCGCTCGGCCCGGCGCCGGAGGTCCAGGCCGTGCTCCTGCGTGGACTTGAGCTTTCGCAGCAGCTCGGCAATGTCGGATACCAGCGCCGCGCCCTTTGGGGGCTGTGGCTCTACCATCTGGCCCTCGAGAAGGACCATGAAGCGCTGGAGGCGGCGGAGCGCTTCGGGGAACTCCTGGGAACGCCCACCGATCCCGGCGCGGAGTCCATGCATCAGCGCATGATGGCGCTCGGCCTCCTCACGGTGGGCGAGTTCAACCGTGCGCGCGGCTTCGCCGAACGGTGCCTGAGTGCCCCGGCCCCGACCACCGGATCGAGCCTGCGGGGCTACCAGTTCGAACAGCGGATCGTCTCCCACACCCATATGGCGCGCATATCCTGGATTCAGGGCCATCCGGACCGGGCGCGGGAGGCCATGCATGAAGCGGTGGAGCAAGCGCTGGCGTCGGGCCATGTGCTCTCCCTGTGCTTCGCCTTGTCGCTCGGTGCCTGCCCGGTGGCCTTCTGGTGCGGGGACTACGACCTTACGGCGCACTACGCCAACCTGCTGGTCGAAAAGACCAACGAAAGCTCCTTGTTCGTCTGGCGCACCTATGGGCTGTGTTATCAGCTGGCGCTGGAGGCGCGGCAGGGGCAGGATGACCAACTCGCAGCGCTCCGCCGGTCTTCGCGATTCGCCGAGGTGTACCGGAACAAACGCATCCGGATGCTCGCAACCGTGGCTCCGCGTCTGATCCCGCCAGCCATCCTGGATGAAGCGATCGACGGCGCGACCAATTGGGCGACGGCCGAACTGCTCCGCCTGAAATCGGAAAACGCCGACGAACCGGAGACGGTGGAGAGGTTGCTGCGGCAATCGATGGAGATCGCCGGCCAGCAAGGGGCCCGGTCCTGGAGCCTGCGGACGGCGATGAGCATGGCCAAGCGGTCCATGGGGACAAGACGTCAACAGGATGCCGCGTCGACCCTTTCATCCATCTACGGCACCTTCGCCGAGGGGCACGATACCCCCGATCTCCGGGAGGCCGCGGCACTTCTGGATCGGCTGTAGACACCCTTCTGTCCCGGGAAGCGAGTCACGGGGCGGCATTCGCCAGCCCCATCTGCTGGAACAGAGTTAGATTGTCCTCGATGTGCCAGTTGTCGGTGATCCGGCCATCCACGACCTTCAGCAGGTCGGTAGCGATGAAATGGATTGGTTGTCCCTTGCCGGCCGTGTCGCCAAACCTGCCACTGAAATGGCCGGTGAAGGTCATGTGGACGGTGACGTAATCGCCGGCCACAATCATCTTTTCCACGGTGACGCCCAAATCCGGCACGGCAATGCGGAATGCGCGGGAGGCGAAGGCCGGTCCTTCCGGACCCTGTGGCCGTCCGGCGGGCAGGGTATGGTCGGTGAAGCGGTCGGAAATCGCCTGCTTCAGATAAGCCTCGTCTCCGTTGTTCCAGAAATCATAGAAGGCGCGCACCGCCCTGACGGTCGCATCGCTGCGGGCATCGGGCTGCGGCGCCGACATGACCAGATCACGGATCGTGAGGCCGTCCGCAGCCAGGGCGGCACCGGCGGGGATGGAGCCCAGGGCCGCCGCGAACAGAGCGGCGCGGGCGAAATGGTGGATCGCAGCGGTCATCGTGATCTCCAGAACATGAGGTGCAATGGGCGGGCAAGGCTGGTCAAGCAATGGCGCCGCCGCCATCCACGCGCACGGTGGAACCGGTCGCGAAGGGCGTGGTGGCGAGGAAGAGCACGGCATTCGCAATGTCCTCGGGCTGTCCAATCCGGCGGGATGGCAGGCGCTGGGCCGCGCTGGCGAACATCGCTTCCCGTTTCTCTTCGGACAGTCCCGACCACAGCGGTGTTTCGATCAGACCGGGCGACACGGCGTTGACCCGCACCGGGGCGAGTTCCAGCGCCAGCCCGCGGGCCAGCGCCTCCAGCGCCGCATTGATCGCGCCCTGCAGGACGGAGGTGGCGGACGGCCGGACGCTGAGGAATCCCGACACGAAGGTCAGTGACCCAGCCTCGCGAATTTTGGCGGCATGGGCGACGTGATAGGCGCCCCAGAATTTGCTGTCCATGGCGGTCCGGGCGTCGGCGACGGCAAGGCCCCGCACCGGGCCGCCGGGGGTTTGCGCTGCGGAGACGACGACGTGGTCCCAAACCGGCTCGTCACTGAAAAAGCTCTCGACGGCCTGCAAGCCGCGGGTGTCCAGCACGGCGGCGCGCGCATCGCCGCCAATCCTGGCCACCGCCGCGTCCAACTTGTCACGCGACCGTGAGGCGATGGTTACCGAAGCGCCAACCCGCGCGGCGACCGTCGCAGTCGCCAGACCGATGCCGGAACTGCCGCCGATCACCAGCACGCGCGTGTTCTTCAAGGTCTCGAACATGGTGCATTCCTTGTAGGGATTTGGTCTTGGTGGATTTGGATAGGAAGAGATGCGTTGCCGGCCCGCCCATCCTCTGGAGAGAAATCTAGGCCTTCGCATAACCACGCAGTATCCTGGACCTGATCGACACACCCTCCACCATTCGGAAAGAATGCAGCGCGCATGCTTGATGACATTGCCGAGCTACGCACCTTCGTCCGCATCGTCGCCGCGGGCAGCCTGTCCGCCGCCGGAAGGGAGATGAATCTGGCGCTCAGCGTCGTCAGCAAGCGTCTGGCATCGCTGGAGCGGCGGACCGACACGCGACTGGTTGCCCGCAGCACCCGGCGCCTCGCCCTGACGGAGGAGGGGCAGCGGCTTTACGAGCACGCCCAGCGCATCCTTGCCGAGATCGCCGAAGCGGAGGAGGCGCTGAGTCATGGCCGAGTGGAGCCGCAGGGCATGCTACGGGTGGGAGCGCCGGCGGCGCTGGGGCGCATGCATGTCGGTCCCGTCTGCCGCGAGCTTGTCGAGACTTATCGCGGGGTATCCGTCGATCTTTGTTTGACCGATCGCATGGTCGACCTGATCGACGAAGGCATGGACGTGGTGGTGCGGATCGGGGCGCCCAAGGATTCGACGCTCGTCATGCGCAGGCTGGCGGACAACCACCGTGTCTTGGTCGGCGCTCGGTGCTATCTTGAACGCCGCGGCTATCCCGCCTCGCCGCAGGAACTGGAGAGCCACGACTGCATTCAGTATCGCGGCACCGGCGGGCGTTGGCGCCTGCTGGGGCCCGGCGGCGCTGTCATCGAGGTGGAGACCGCGTCGCGCCTGCGGAGCGACAACGGCGACGTTGCCCAGGATTGGGCACTTGCCGGCTGCGGTCTGATCTTTAAGTCGCGGATCGATGTCGAGGACGATCTTGCGGCGGGCCGTCTGTTGCGGGTGTTGCCGGGCTGGCATGGCGACCCGGCGCCCGTCTGCGCACTCTTCCCGTCTCAGCGGCAGTTGCCGACGCGCGTAAGGCTGTTTCTCGACGCTATGGCGCAGAGGCTGAATCGCGGGGGTGGCACGTGAAGGGCGCAACGGTTCCTCCGGTCTCCATCCCTCCGGCCATCGATACCTGAGTATGGGTTCCCGCACACCCGGGCCTCCGGCACTGTCGCCGTCAAGGTGACCTGAGCAGGAGATCGACATGGATATGGCTGCTTCCGAGACCTTGCGCCGTCTTCCGGCGTTGGCAGCCCCGGCGTCCGTCGGCCAGGCGGGGGATGACGGAGACAGGCTTACGGCTGCGGCCGATTGGCTGTTGCGGGTGGCGAACGACATGCTGGCGCCGGATCGGCAGTCGGTGGAGCATTGTCTGTCGCTGGCTCTCGCCCGGTTGCAGCGTGCCGGCGGCGAGCATCGTCCTGACCGTGACGCGTCGGACGATGCCGGCCAGGAGACCGGACTGGCGAAGGCCGGATTGGCGAAGTCCGGACTGGCGGCTTGGCAGATGCGGCGGGTTACCGCCCATATCGACGCCCATCTCGCCAGTTCCATCCGCAATCGGGATCTGGCGGCGGCGGCCAAGCTCAGCTGCGGCTATTTCTGTCAGGCCTTCAAGGACAGCTTCGGCTGCCCGCCGCATGCCTACATCGTGCGCCGGCGGGTGGAACGGGCGAAGGACCTGTTGGAAACCACGGCCACGCCCTTGTCGCAGATCGCGCTCGACTGCGGATTTTCGGACCAGTCGCATTTCTCGCGCATCTTCCGCCGCATCGCCGGTGAGGCGCCCCGGTTGTGGCGGCACAAGTATCGGATCGACGGGGACGCTGAAGAACAGTGACGGAGTTCGGCGTCACGAGAAGCCCGGCGGAGGGAGGGCGGCGGCCCGGTGGTCCGTCTCCGCCGCCTTCGGTTCAGTCGTGCGCGGCGTAGGCGTCCATCACGCGGGTGGAATAGACCAGCGCCGCCCCGGCGTTCAACGCGACGGCGACGCCCAGCGCCTCTGCAATCTCCTCCTGGGTGGCGCCGTGCTTGATCGCCGCTTCGGTATGGACGGCGATACAGCCGTCGCAGCGGATGCTGACGGCGACCGCCAGCGCGATCAGTTCCCGTACCTTGGCGCCCAGCAGGTCCTTTTTCTGGCCGGCGGTGCTGAGTCCGGCATAGCCCTTCACCGTGTCGGGGCTGAGCTTGGCGATCTCGCCGACGCCGGCGAGGACCTGCTGACGGTATTCGTTCCAGTTGAGCATCATGGTCGTGTCTCCTGAGAGTTCCGGTCCCGCTGCCGCAGGGGGCGGTCGGTGGGGCCACGCTACGTCCCGGTGCGGGCGCGATATAGAAGGATGCGCCCGTCTTTGGGATGCCGTTCCGGGAGCCTCATCCGACCCTTTCGATGGCGATGGCCGTGGCTTCTCCGCCGCCGATGCACAGCGACGCGACACCCCGGGTCAACCCGCGCACGGCCAGCGCGTGCAGCAGGGTCACGATCAGCCGCGCCCCGGTGGCACCGATCGGATGGCCGAGCGCGCACGCGCCGCCATTGACGTTCAGGCGGTCGGGGGCGATGCCCAGGTCACGCCGGGCCGCCATGGCGACGACGGCGAAGGCTTCGTTGATCTCGAACAGGTCGACATCGGCCACCGACCAGCCGACCTTGTCCAGCAGCTTGGAGATCGCCGGGATGGGGGCGGTGGTGAACCAGGCCGGATCCTGGCTGTGGGTGGCATGGCCGCGGATTTCCGCCAGGATCGGCAGGCCGGCCGCTTCGGCAACCGACCGCCGGGTCAGCACCAGCGCGGCGGCACCGTCGGCATTGGCGGACGAACTAGCTGCGGTGATCGTTCCATCGCGGCGGAAGGCAGGCTTCAGTGACGGAATCTTGTCGGGGGAGACCTTCAGCGGGTTCTCATCCTGTCCGACCACCCGCTCCCCGCCCTTGGCCGGGACGGCGACCGGCACGATCTCGGCAGCGAAGGCGCCGCTCTCCACCGCGTTGCGGGCGCGGGTCAGCGTCTCGGCCGCATAGGCGTCCTGTTCGGCGCGGGTGAATCCGTAGGCATCGGCCGTCGCCTCGCCGAAATCACCCATGGCGCGGCCGCCCTCATAGGCGTCCTCCAGCCCGTCCAGCATCATGTGGTCCAGCAGCCGGTCGTGGCCGATGCGGTAGCCGCCGCGCGCCTTCGTCAGCAGATAGGGGGCGTTGGTCATCGACTCCATGCCGCCGGCCACCACGATGTCGGCCGATCCGGCACGGATCAGGTCATGGGCCAGCATGGTGGCCTTCATACCCGACCCGCACACCTTGTTGATCGTCGTGGCGCCCGCCGCATCGGGCAATCCCGCGCCGCGGGCCGCTTGCCGGGCCGGCGCTTGCCCCTGTCCGGCGGGCAGCACGCAGCCCATCAGCACCTCGTCGATGCCGGCGGGCGGCAGGCCCGCGCGTTCCACCGCCGCCGCAATGGCGCGGGCGCCGAGTGCGGTTGCGGGCAGCGCCGCCAAGTCCCCCTGGAACCGCCCGAGCGGCGTGCGAACGGCGGACACGATGACGACGGGGTCCTGGATGGAAATGGATCGGCTGAGGTCGTTCTGCATGGTCGCGGTCTCCGGATCGGTCTCGCCCCGTGGGTGGGACATTTAAATGATGGACATCATGTTTGCATAATTGATGATGATCGTCATATAATTTGTCAATGGAGCCCGGAGAGATTTTCGTGGGAGACACGGGCCGGGCTCCGGCCACGGAAGGTGCATCATGCGGGTGAGCAAGGAACAGGCGGCGGAGAACCGGCGCCGGGTCGTGGAGGTGGCGAGCGCGCTGTTCCGCGAACGCGGTTTCAACGGCATCGGCGTCGCCGACCTGATGAAGGAGGCCGGACTGACCCATGGCGGCTTCTATGGGCAGTTCGCATCCAAGGAGGATTTGGCTGCGGAGGCCTGCGCCAGCGCGATGGAGGTCACGGCACGGCGCTGGGCCGAGGCGCCGGGGACAAAGGGCGATGACGGGCTGGCGGCGATGCTCGAAAGCTATCTGTCGCCGCGTCACCGCGACCACAGTGCCGCCGGCTGCCCCATCGCGGCGCTTGGCGTCGATGTGGCCCGGCAGGGCGGCGTGGCGCGCAGTGCCTTCACCCGCGGATTGCGCCCCTTCATCGACATGCTGCAGCGGCTGGTGCCGGGCCGCTCGGAGGAGGCGAAGCGCAAGGCGGCGCTCGTCACCCTGTCGGGGATGGTCGGTGCCCTCATCCTCGCCCGTGCCGTCGATGATCCAGCGTTGTCGGACGAGATCCTGGAGGCGGCACGCACCAGCCTGACCAAGCCGTGAGCCCTGAGCGGGCCATCCGGGCAATCAGCGGCCACCGCTGGGAGAGAGCGAATCCGGACATGGCGTCCGGCTGCGATGTCCGGAATCGTGGTGTCTTTGACATTCCAGACAAGACGACTGCGGCATAGTCTCAGTCCCGCCGCCGCATCCACGGGCTTGCGGCTTGCGGGCAAGACAAGGCTGACAAGGCGGGGCGGGACATGCTCACCATCGGTTTCCTGGTGTTCGACGATTTCCAGGTGATGGGGCTGGCTGCGCTCTCGGCCTTCGAGATGGCGAACCTCGTGCTCGGCCGGCCGGCCTATCAGGTTCATGTCCTGTCGGAACAGGGTGGGCCGGTGCGCAATTCCCTGGGCTTTTCCGTGGAGACCCGGCCATTCGGTGACGGATTCTTCGATACGACCGTCACCATCGGCTCGCTGCGGGTCAAGCCCTCCACCCCCGGCTTTCTGGCCTATCTGCGCGAGGCGGCGGGGGAGTCGCGCCGGGTCGCCGGCATCTGCACCGGAGCCTATGTGCTGGCCGAGGCCGGACTTCTCGACGGACGCCGCGCCACCACCCACTGGAACCATGCCCGCACCCTTCAACGGCTCTATCCCGCCGTGAAGGTGGAGGAGGACCGCATCTTCAGCGTCGACGGCAATGTCTGGACGTCGGCCGGGATGACCGCCGGCCTCGATCTCGCCATGGCGCTGGTCGAGGACGATTTCGGCGCCGAGGTCGCCAAGGCGGTGGCGCGCAAGCTTGTGGTCTATCTGCGCCGGCCCGGTGGACAGTCGCAATTCTCCGCCCTGCTGGATCTGGAGCCGCGGTCCGACCGCGTGCGGCGGGCGCTGGTCCATGCCAAGGAGAATCTGAGGAACGAGCTGTCGGTGGAGGAACTGGCGGAGGTGGCCAACCTCAGCCCGCGCCAGTTCAGCCGCCTGTTTCGCCAGGAAACCGGCCAGACGCCGGCCAAGGCGGTGGAGCATCTGCGGCTGGAGGCGGCGCGCGTGATGATGGAGGAGGGGCGCCATTCGATGGACGTCGTCGCCCGGGAAACCGGCTTCGCCGACCGCGAGCGCATGCGCCGCGCCTTCCTGCGCGCCTATGGACAGCCGCCGCAGGTGATCCGCCGGTCCGTGGAAAGCGGCCGGGCGTCAGCGCTGGAATGAACGCCGGTCGGGGGCCGGACATTCGCCGCACTCATTAATACCTAGATATGGCTCCGCCGACACTTCGGGTGCGGTAGGTTTTCACATCATCGGACACGGCGTTTCCTTGGGGAATACTTCATTTCCCCGATGCCCCCGCTTGCCCGATTGCAGACCCTCTATTCCAAACAAGGACGGACACCAGGCCATGCAGCTCACCGGCAACACCATCTTCATCACCGGCTCCACCTCCGGCATCGGCCGCGGGCTGGCCGAGGCGTTCCACAAGCTGGGCAATCAGGTCATCATCGCCGGCCGGCGCAAGGCCCTGCTGGAGCAGGTGACCGCCGCCAACCCGGGGATGAAGTCCGTCGAACTGGACATCGCCGATCCGGTCAGCATCCAGGCCGCGGCCGAGCGCCTCATCGCCGAGAACCCGACGCTGAACGTCCTGATCAACAACGCCGGCATCATGCCCTTCGACGACGCCTCCGGCCCGATCGACGATGCGCAGGCGCAGTCGATCATCACCACCAACCTGCTCGGTCCCATCCGCATGACCTCGGCCCTGATCGAGCATCTGAAGGCGCAGCCGCGGTCGGTGATCGTCAACAACACCTCGGTGCTCGCCTACACGCCGCTGGCCAACACGGCGGTCTACTCGGCCAGCAAGGCGGCGCTGCACAGCTACACGCTGTCCCAACGCTTCATGCTGCGCAACACCAGCGTCACCGTGCAGGAAATCGCGCCGCCCTGGGTCAACACCGACCTGATCAAGAAGGGCGACGATCCGCGCGCCATGCCGCTGGACGCCTTCATCGAACAGACCATGGCGGCACTGGCCACGGACGCGGAGGAGGCCATCGTCGAGAGTGCCCGCCCGATGCGCAACAACGCCGGTCCGAACGAACATGCTCTGGTGATGGGCTTCAACAGCTATATCGCCGAGAACCCGATCCCGGTCTAATCGGATACGAAACAGGAAAGGGCCGCCGAACCTCCGTTCGGCGGCCCTTTCCATTGCGTGTGCCTCATTCGGCCGGGAATTCTGCCACCCGCGGCGCCTTGGCCGGGGCGAACTCCAGCAGGCAGGCCAGCGCGACGCAGAGCGCGCCGACCCAGCCCAGTTCGCGCACGCTGCCGACGCTCAGCACCAGCGACCCCAGCGCGGCTCCCAGCGAGAAGCCGAAATAATGGAAGGAGGCATTGACCGACAGGATGATCGGCGCATGTTGCGGTCCGGTGATGCCGATCAGCCGGGCCTGCTGGCCGGGATAGAAGGCCCAGGCGGCGAAGCCCCACACCATGATTCCGGCGAAGGCGGGAAGCAGCGCCAGGGCCGGCGGCAGCAGCTCCGCCGTCAGCGACAGGCTCGCCAGTGCCAGCGAGACCGGCGGCAGGGTCAGCGCCACGATGCGGGCGCCGCCCAGCCGGTCGGCCAACCGGCCGCCGACGGCGAGGCCGACGAAGGCCGACAGGCCCCAGGCGAACAGGGCGATGCCGACCGCCGCCCCCTCCAACCCGGTTACTTGGTGAAGGTAGGAGGCGATGTAGGGATAGACGGAGAAGGGCCCCATCGCCCACAGGGTGGTGACGGCCAGCGGCCGGCGCACCGCCGGATTTCCGAGCGCCGTCAGCCGCTCGCGCAGCCCGGCCACAGGGGCGGAAGACCCGATGGCGCGCGGCAGCCCGAGCAGCAGCCCGGCCGCCGCCGCGACCGACAGAACGGCGACGCCGCCGAAGGTCATGCGCCAGCCCAGCGTGTGGCCGACGATGGCGCCCAACGGCACGCCGAACACGATGGCGAGGCTGAGCCCGCTGGTCACGATGGACAGGGCGCGGCCCCGCTCGGACGGCGGCACCAGCACGCCGGCAAGCGCGTTGGCATTGGGCACGAACAGCCCTGCGGCCATGGCGAGCAGGATGCGCGCCGCCATCAGCCCGCCATAGCTGCCGGCGACCGCCGCCACGATGTTGGCGGCGACGAAGGCCAGCATGGTGGCGATCAGCAGAAGGCGCCGGCTGACCGCCCCGGTCAGGGCGGTCAGCACCGGCGAACTGGCGGCATAGGTCAGCGCGAATACGGACACCAACTGTCCCGCCGCCTGTTCGCTGACCGACAGGTCGGCGGCGATGTCCGGCAGGATCGCCGCGATCATGAAGCTCTCAGTCCCGACGGCGAAGGACCCGAGCGCCAGCCAATAGAGCGGCGCCCTGGACTGAAGTGCGGTGGTGGCCATGGAAGGATTCCTGTGCGGGGCCATTCCGGACGGCACAAGAGGCAGGCAGGGACAAACGGCCTCGCGCCCTGCCAGAAACAGGCGGCCGGAAATGGCGGATGCCCGAAGTTTAGGATGGACGCCCGACGGCGTGAATGTCGTGGAAACCACGTTTCCGGACATTCACGCGCGGCGGGGCAGGGGGAGTCCTCAGACCCCGATCTTGTTCTTCGCCAGCGGCAGGCTGCGGATGCGCCGGCCGCTCAGTGCCGCCACCGCATTGACCACCGCCGGCGGGACGCCGGGCAGGCCCGGCTCGCCGACGCCGCCCATCGGGGCGCCGCTTTCAACGATCTCGACATGCACGGCGGGCATGGAGCGGCGCGACAGGATCGGATAGTCGTCGAAATTGTGCGACTGGCGGACGCCGTCCTTGTAGACGAGCTCCTCGAACAGCGTGGCCGACAGGCCGAGCGCCACGGCCGATTCCACCTGCGACTTCACGATGGCGGGGTTGACGATGCTGCCGGGATCGAAGGCGACCCAGACATTGTGGACCTGCGTCTCGCCGCCCTGGACCGACACCTCGGCGATGGTCGCCGTCTCCGACCCGAAGGGGGAGGCCATGGAGACGCCACGGGCGCGGCGGGTGCCGTCCACCTCGTAGGGGCCGCGCCTCCAGCCGCCGGACATCGCTGCGACGGTCTCCAGCAGCTTGGCATGGCGCGGCTTGTCCTTCAGCAGCTCCATCCGCAGGGCGAAGGGATCCTGGCCGCCGGCATCGGCGATCTCGTCCAGGAAGCCTTCATAGAAGAAGTCGTTCATCGAATGGCCGACGGAGCGCCAGAAGGCGATGGTCACGGGATGGGGGAACTTGACATATTCCATCCTCCGGTTGGGGATGGCGTAGGGCTTCTCCGTAATGCCCTCCACCGCCGAGCTGTCGATGGGATCCTTGAACACCGCGCCGAACCAGCGGCCGAGCGGCCCTTCGCCGACCGTGCGCGCCTGGATCGCGGTGGGGCGCCCGTCGGCGCCGATGGCGGCGCGGAAGCGGCTGAAGCTCAGCGGGCGCAGGGCGTCCATGCGGAACTCCTCCTCGCGCGACCACAGCACCTTCACCGGGCGGCTGGTCGCCTTCGCCAGTTGGATCACCTGCAGGAAGGGGTTGGCGCTGCCATAGAGGAAATGCCGGCCGAAGAAGCCGCCTAGGATCGGCGAATGCAGGATCACCTTCTCCGGCGCCAACCCGGCGGTCTGGGCCGCCACCGACTGAAACAGCTCCGGCATCTGGTTGGGTGCCCACAGCTCCAGCGTGCCGTCCGGGTTGAAGCGCGCCATGGAAGAGGGCGGCTCCAGCTGGCCGTGGACCAGATAGGGGGCGTCGTAGTCCGCCTCGATCACCTTGGCGGCCTTGGCGAAGGCGGCGGCGGCGTCACCCTCCGTCTCCGCCGGAAGCCCGGCTTCGGTGGAGGATTTCAGCGCGGCCAGCAGCCCGTCCGACGCATAGTCGGCGGCCACCGTGTTGAATCCCGTGGCAGCTGGGGCGGACCAGTTCACCGACAGCGCCTCCACCGCCTTGCGGGCGCGCCACCAGCTGTCGGCGGCCACCGCCACCGCACCCGGCAGCCTGTGGACGGAATGGACGCCGGGCATCACCGCCACCGCGGACTCGTTGGCGATGGACTGCACGGTGCCGCCCTGGTTCGGCGCATGCTGGACCGCGGCATAGAGCATGCCTTCCAGCTTCTGGTCGATGGCGTAGACGGCCTTTCCGGTCGATTTCGCCCGCACGTCCAGCCGCGCCACCGGCTGGCGGATATAGCGGAAGCTGGCCGGGTCGCGCAGGGCCACGTCCTCGCGCGGCGGCAGGGCGAGGGCGACAGGAGCCAGCTCGCCATAGGACTGCCGCCTGCCGCTCGCCGCATGGATGACGAAGCCGTCCTCCGTCGTCAGGCTCTGCGGCTTGACCTTCAGCTTTGCGGATGCCGCGCGGATCATCATGTCGCGGGCGGTGGCGCCCAGCCGGCGCATCAGCGGATAGCTCGACCGGGTGGAGAAGCTGCCGCCGGTCATCCGCAGCCCGTTGATGACGGCGTAATCCGGCCCCGGCGGGGCGCATTCCACGGTGAAGCGGCCTGGGTTGACGTCCAGCTCCTCGCCGACGATCTGGGCCAGCCCGGTGTTGATGCCCTGGCCGCCCTCCACGAAGGGGCTGAGCAGGGTGACGGCATTGTCCTTGCCGATGACCAGGAAGGCCGGAATGCGGGTGCCCGGCTTGACGGAGGCGGCGGTCTGCGCCCGCACCGGCATGGACGGCAGCAGGGCGCCAAGCACCAGCGCGCTGGCGCCGAAGCCGAGGAAGGCGCGGCGCGACAGGTTGGAAACGCCGTCCGGCTTCATCAGCGCGACGGCCGACTGCGCCTCGATCTGCAGTTCGAGCGGGTCCTTGTGCCTGTTCGGCGCTGCTGTGAGCAGTCGTTCCATGATGCGTGCTCCTCTCAGCCGGCGGCCTGGCGGATGGCGGCGGCGACGCGGTTGTAGGTTCCGCAGCGGCACAGGTTGGTCATCGCGTCGGCGATGTCGCCGTCGGTCGGGTTGGGCGTCTGCTTCAGCAGGGCGGTGGCGGCCATCACCTGTCCGGACTGGCAATAGCCGCATTGTGGCACCTGTCCGGCGACCCAGGCCTCCACAACCTTGCGGCCGACGGGGTCCTCCTCAATGGCGTCGATGGTGCGGATGTCGGCGTCGCCGACGCTGTCCACCGGCGTCTGGCAGGAGCGGACGGCCATGCCGTCGATCATCACGGTGCAGGCGCCACATTGCGCGATGCCGCAGCCATATTTGGTCCCGGTCAGTCCAAGCGTGTCGCGAAGGACCCAGAGCAGCGGCGTGTCGTCCTCGACCGCCACCTGATAGGCGCGGCCATTGACATGGATGGTGGTCATGGCGGTCTCCGTGAAGGAGTTCATGTGGGGAGTTCGGCTGCCGCCCATTCTTCCCCACCGCCCGCCTGTCTCGTATCCATCCCTAGGTATTAAGGATGCCGGACCGTTCCGACACTGAATGGCCGGAAACGGCACGAGGCCGCTAATCGAGACAAAGTTGCCGTCTTTTCAAGAATTTCCTATAGATGGTGAAGGACAACCGATCGCGATGTCCCGGTATGGTGTGCGGCGATGGGAAAGGGTTACGGGTGATGGACCTTCGGCATGCCGACCTGTTCGACATCTCGCCCATCTCGATCCTGTGCGAGGACTGGTCGGGGGTGAAGCGCGCGGTCGACGAGGTGATCGCCGGCGGGGTGACGGATTTCGACCGCTTCCTGGACGGCAATCCGCAATTCTTCTTCGACGTGCGGCGGTTCCACCGCATCCTCGACGCCAACCGCTCCGCGCTCGACCTGCTGGGATTCGAGGACAAGGAGACCTTCCTGCGGGAATCGCGGGTGAGGCTGCCGGCCAATCCCGCCAGCAACGTCCAGGTGTTCCGGGCGATGGTGCGCGGCGACGCCGTCTGCCAGGGGGAGCGCGTGCTGCACACCAGGGACGGCCGCACCGTGCCCATCCTGTGGCGGGCGAGCCTGCCGCCGGGCCCCGCCGGCCCCGATGCCTACGGCCGCCTCTATTTCTTCGCCGTCGACGTCACGGAACTGAAGCGGGTGCAGGGGGCGCTGATGGAGGCCCAGGCCAATCTCAGCCATGCCGGGCGCCTGTCGCTGGTGGGGGAACTGGCGGCGTCGCTGACGCATGAGGTGTCGCAGCCGCTGGCGTCAATCGCCGCCCATGCCGCCGCGGCAACACGCTGGCTGGCCCGCGAGATCCCGAATCTCGGCGAGGTGGCCACCAGCCTGAACCGCATCACCGCCAGCACGCAGCATGCGGTGCGGGTCGTCGCGAAAATGCGCTCCTTCGCGCGGCGGGGGGAACTGTCCACCACGCCGATGAAGCCGCATGACTGCATCGCCGACGCGGTCACGCTGGTGGAGCATGAAGCCTATCGGCAGAAGACCAGGATCGCCATCGACGTGCCCGCGCATCTGCCGCCCGTCGTCGGCGACCGCACGCAGATCCAGCAGGTCATCGTCAACATCGCCTACAACGCGATCCAGGCCATGCAGGCGGCGAAGTCGCCGGAGCGCCGCATCGCCATCGCCGCGGCGGCGGACGGGGCGGATGCGGTGACCTTCACCGTCACCGACAGCGGACCCGGCATTCCGGACGAGGTGCTGCCGCGGATCTTCGACCCCTTCTTCTCCACCAAGCAGGAGGGGATGGGGCTCGGCCTGTCGATCTGCAAGACGATCGTGGAGGAGCATGGCGGACGGCTGTGGGCGGCCAACGGCCGCGACGGCGCGCCGGGCGGCGCCAGCCTGTCCTTCTCGTTGCCGGTGGCTGGCTCATTGCCGGTGGCGGGACCGGCTCAGCCGGCGACGCTGTAGCGGGTCACCGTCCGTTCGCGCACGCCCAGGATCTCGGCCATGCGGACGAGGTCGGCCAGCGATTGCGCCTGCATCTTGCGCATCAGGTTGCCGCGGTGGATCTTCACCGTGACCTCGCTGAGATCCAGCTTCGCCGCCACCTGCTTGTTCATCAGTCCGGCGGTGACCAGGGCCATCACGTCGCGCTCGCGCGGGGTGAGCTTGGCGTAGTGTCCGCGCACCGTGTCGTCCTGCCCGCGTTCGGCACGGCGCCGGCCGTCCAGTTCCACCGCCTCGGCGACGGCCTGCAGCAGGTCCGGTTCGGTGAATGGCTTGGTCAGGAAATTCACGGCGCCGGCCTTCATGCCGCGCACCGTCATCGGGATGTCGCCCTGGCCGGTCATCAGCACCACCGGCACGGAAATGGAACGGTCCTGCAGCGCCTGCTGCACCTCCAGCCCGTCGGCGCCGTCCAGATAGACGTCCAGCATCAGGCAGGCGGCATCGGCGGCTTCGCCGCAGGCGAGGAACTCCTCCGCCGAGGCGAAGGTCATCACCCGGTAATCGGCGGAGCGCAGAAGGCTGTCCACCGCGCATCGCACGTCCGCGTCGTCGTCGATGATGCAGACCAGGGAAGGGTTGTCGCCATCTGCCATGGATTTCTCCCCCGAACCCGATTTCCCGCCGCTCCGGCCGGCCGGCCCATCGTAGCCGGGCCGTTCCCCCGTGGCAAAGCCGGCGAAGTGGTATCCTCCGGCGGTGGTGTCGCTGCGGCAAGGCTGGCCGGTCATTGGGCGCGGTCCCGTTCGGTCTTGAGCACGTTTTCGATGAGGACGAGCAGGCTTTCCGGGTCGAGCGGCTTGGTCAGAAAGGCGCTGACCCCCTGTGCGAGCGCGCGGCTGCGGGCCGCCGGCGTGGCGAAGGCGGTCATCACGATCACGGGATGGCTGCGGCCCTGCTGCAGCAGCACCATATGCAGGCTGGGCCCGTCCATGCCGGTCAGGTTCAGGTCGGTGATCAGGCAGTCCGCCTTGCCGCTGTAAGCGATGAATTCCTCCGCCGAGGAAAAGGTCCGGACCCGCATACCGACCGAACGCAGAAAGTTGTCCAGGCTCTCCCGGATGCTTTCATCGTCGTCGACGACGCAGATGGTGGGAACACTCAGCACAACATGCACTCCAGCCGCGGCCCGGCCCGTCAACCCTGTCCGTTGCGGCCGATCCATTTCAACAGGTGGAGCAGGTTGCGCCATTCATACCTGCGTATAGGTTGACCCCCGCAGCGCCAGGCGCGGCCCTGCGGGGGCGAAGCATCCTTCAGGTCTTGAAGAAGGCCAGCAGGTCGGCGTTGATGGTTTCCGCATGCGTGGTGGCCATGCCGTGCGGGAAGCCCTTGTAGACCTTGAGCGTGCCCTTGGGCAGCAGCTTGGACGACAGCAGGGCGGAATCGGCGATCGGGACGATCTGGTCGTCGTCGCCGTGCATCACCAGGACCGGGATGTCGATCTTCTTCAGGTCCTGGGTGAAGTCGGTCTCGGAGAAAGCCTTGATGCAGTCGTAATGGGCCTTGGTGCCGCCCATCATCCCCTGCCGCCACCAGTTGTCGATGATGCCCTGCGAGACCTGGGCGCCGTCGCGGTTGAAGCCGTAGAAGGGACCGGACGGGATGTCGCGGAAGAACTGGGCGCGGTTGGCGGCCAGAGCCGCGCGGAAGCCGTCGAACACCTCCAGCGGCAGGCCGCCGGGATTGGCCTCGGTCTTGACCATGATCGGCGGAACGGCGCCCAGCAGAGCCGCCTTCCCCGCCCGCGAGGTGCCATGGCGGCCCAGGTAGCGCGCAACCTCGCCGCCGCCGGTGGAATGGCCGACATGGAAAACGTTCTTCAACCCCAGACCGGCGACGACCGCCAGCACGTCGGCGGCATAGGTGTCCATCTCGTTGCCGGTCGCCGTCTGGGTGGAGCGGCCATGCCCGCGGCGGTCATGGGCGACGACGCGGTAGCCCTGGTTCAGGAAGAACAGCATCTGCGCGTCCCAGTCGTCGGCGGTCAGCGGCCAGCCATGGTGGAACATGACCGTCTGGGCGTCGCGCGGTCCCCAATCCTTGTAATAGATCGATACGCCGTCCTTGGCGGTGACGAACCCGTCTTCGGTCTTGCCGTTGGTCATCGTCCGTTTCCCTTCCCTTTGCTGGACAGAGCCGTTTCCGGCGGGCTGGCGTTCGGCCGCGGCGGCGGTGGTCGCGATGGTGGCTCCTGCGGCGGCCCCGGCGATCGCGGTGCCGACGGTTCCGACGATGAAGCTGCGGCGCGTGGCATCCTGCGCCGACGTCGTGTCTTCGGATCGCATGGTTCAAGTCCTCGTACGTGTGCGTCAACGGTTCGGCTGATCGGCGCCGCGGTTCGCCGGTGCTCCAATGGCTACCGGATTTGGGCGCTTTTCAAAGCTATCCCTAGGTATTAGTAATATTGCCGGGGAAATAATCGGGACGCTCAAGGGGTTGATTTGGATTGTTTTGTGTCTTGATTTGCAGATCTGCTGCAAAAAGGGACGCAAGCCTCTCCGTTCGGTATCCCGGATGTGCCATTCCCTTTGGTTTTGCGAAGACTAATTGACCGAATTCTTATAAATGCCTTCGTGCGCTCCGGATGGCCGAAAGAGGGGGAAGGGCTATGGCATCGTCGAAATCCGCCGGCGGCGGTCCGTCCGCGCCGTCGCGTCCCGCCGCCATCCTGGCGCTGTCGATCGGCAATGCGGTGGAGCTTTACGACTTCACCATCTACAGCTTCTTCGCCCTGGCCATCGGCAAACTGTTCTTCCCGGTCCAGTCGGAGTTCGGCCCGCTGCTGCTGGCGCTGCTGACCTTCGGCATCGGCTTCGTCGTCCGGCCGCTGGGCGGGATCGTCATCGGCGCCTATGCGGACCGGGTCGGCCGCAGGCCGGCGCTGGTGCTGACCATCGCCCTGATGGCGCTGGGCACCCTGCTGATCGGGCTTTGCCCGACCTATGCGCAGATCGGCGCGGCCGCGCCGGCCATCATCGTCGTCGGCCGCATCCTTCAGGGCTTTTCAGCCGGCGGCGAGATCGGCGTGTCGACGACCATGCTGATGGAGTTGGGCCACCCCGCCGGCCGCGGACTGCGGGTCAGCTGGCAGATGGCCAGCCAGGGGGCGGCCGCCCTGCTGGGCGCGCTCAGCGGCTATCTGCTGTCGGCCCACCTGCCGGCCGACGCGCTGAAAGCGTGGGGATGGCGCCTTCCCTTCCTGGCCGGGCTGCTGATCGTACCGGTCGGCCTCTATCTGCGCCGCCTGCTTCCGGAAACCGCTCAGCCCGATCCCGGCCACGCCGTCCTGGCAGAGTTGCTGGCCCGTCACCGGGCAAAGCTGCTGATCGGCGTTCTGATGATCATGGGCGGCACCGCCTCCACTTACGTCAACATCTTCTACATGCCGACCTATCTGATCCGGATGGTCGGGTTGCCGCCCGAGACCGCTTTCCTGACGGGCTGCGTCGCCGGGGCGACGATGCTGGCGGTGGCTCCGCTGGCCGGGCTTCTGTCGGATCGCCTGGACCGGCGCCGTCCCTTCGTCGTCTGGACCGCGCTGGCGAGTGCGGTGCTGACCTATCCCGCCTTCTGGGTGCTGTCCCACGTCGCCAGCGTTCCGGCGGCGCTGGCGGTGGTCGGGATGCTGATCGCCATCAATGCGGTCGGGGCGGGGGCCTGCCTGCTTCTGCTGTTGGAGAGCTTTCCGTCCCGTGTGCGCGCCTCAGGCCTGTCGATCGTCTACAGTGTCGGCGTATCGATCTTCGGCGGTTTCGCCCAGTTCATCGTCACCTGGCTGATCAGCGTCACCGGCAATCCGATCTCCCCGGCCTGGTACGTCACGGCCTGCGCCCTCGCGACCGTCTGCGGCGCCTCGAGAATGCGCGAAGCGCAGCGGTCGCGGCAATCCAGCGTATCAGATAAGCCCGAACTCTCCGCCGGGTGAGTCTCAATCGTAAGCGCTGTGATGCGCTTGCGTTCGGCTCCTCAGCGCAGAGACCGTGTTCGGTAAAGGCCAAATCCTGCCCCCGCAACCAAATTTCCGGAAAGAAAGCTCGTCAAGTTAATCGCTTGGCGGGTTTTTTTCGCGTTCGCGGTAGATTTAATCGCGATTGAACACCTCGATAAAGCAGCGTTGTGTGGGGGCTGAGCTCTGGATTCTGGCTGAAAAGGCGGATTTTCGCCGAAGGCCGGGATCGGCAGCCCCTCCACGAGGCGCGCCTCGGACCCGTCGAGCGTCGGCCCCGGCTTCGCCTCGACCTGCCATCGTTTCACCGCTCAGCGCGCCTGCGTGTCCTTCTGGCGCGCCTTGGCCGGGGGCCAGGGAGGATATTCGCCGTCACGGATCTGGCGCTTCTCCTCCTGGGTCAGCCGCTGCCGGGGCGCTTCCACGATGGAGGCGTCGATGATCTGGCCGATCAGCGCGAAGTAGCCACGATCCTTCAAGTTCGCGTCGAAGCGGGCGAACAGCCCCTCCATCGCTCCCGCCACAACCAGCGCCTCGCGGAACAGCCAGATGGTCGCGCGGTCCGGAACCCGGTCGCCCAGCCCCCGCCCGAGGAACCGCATGAACGACAGCCGGTCGTGGACCTGATGTTCGGCCTGCTCGTCCGACAGACCGTACAGAGCCTGCAGCACCGATCTTTAACATCATCACCGCGTCCAGCGGCGGCCAGAAAACCTTGAAGTCCACCACCGACAACAGCCGCTCAAGCGTATCGCCGCTCGTGCTCAATTCCGCGTAGCGACGCTTGCTTTTCGGCGTAAATGAGCAAAGTCCAGCTGAGACACCACTCCCTGAAGTACGATCTATCGTGGGCCACCCACGACCCCTCGGCGGGAGTCTTACGGTGCGGTGTCGCTCGGAAAGGGCTGAGTATCAATCGAGGATTTATCATACCAGGGATTATTGCTATTAGATTTGGGCTGCATCCGTTTCATTCATCACGTGCATCCGTCAGAGATAATCATGAGCCACCGCCGCGCCCTGCTGCTCGCGATTGCCGATTACGAGTGGGTCCCCAAGCTAGAATATGTCCGCAGTGATGTTCCGCGAATGCGCCAGGCACTGGAACGGATGGGAGTTCCGCTAAACAATGTGTCGGCTTATGGCGCAGGATGCGAGGATCCGGGTGCGGATCTCAGCACGGCTCGTATGCAAACGCGCATTCGCGATTTCCTGAAAGGCGCCGAGGAAGGTGACGATCTGATTGTTTACTTCTCAGGTCATGGTATCGAGCTGAGTGGGCACCGCCTGATCATTCCACAGGATTACAACACCGAGTATCCATCGCCTGTGTCGGCCATGATCAGTGACACGGACCTGTTTTCTTGGGCGCGGCAATCCAAGGCAGCGTCGGTCCTTTATCTGATCGACGCGTGCCGGGCGGGAATGCGGCTGACGCTGGAGCACGACACCAAGGGACTGCCGCCGCATGTTTCCGAGGCCGACGTCAGCCCGTTGGATGACGCCCCCACCATCGTCATCATCTTCAGCTGTGGCGCAGGCGAGGAAAGCGGTCCTGAAAGGGACGCGGGGGCGTGCAGCGCTTTTACCCGCGCTTTTGCCGAGGCACTGGAGGCGGAGGACGACCGCCATCACCTCTCCGACGTCATCGCCTTGGCGCAGGAACGCCTCAACGGCTTTGCAAACCCTCCGCAGCGCATCACCCTGGGTGACCTGTCGTCGGTGGGGCGGCGCAAGGAACCGTGGCGTTTATCGGTCAAGGAAAGCCGGGCTGGCCAGTTCCGCGACCGGTTGGGGAATTCGCCATGGGTGCGGCGCCTGAAGTCGATGGCGCTGTGGGAGCCGTTCCAGCGGGAGGCTCCAGCGCTGGCCATGCAGGTGGAGGCCATCGCCCTGCGCGCGGAAAGCCGTGTAAGAGAGACACGACGCGCCTTTCCCCAACAGCGCTGGCGCGCCGACGATGCGCCCTTCCGCACGTTGGAGCGAACCGCGCAGTGTTTGCTCCCGAAAGCCGATGCCACCCTGGCGGAAACCGCGGTTCTGCTGGCCGTGCCATTCGTCTACGAAGCCGTTCTTGCCGCGGCGGAGTTACGGCTGGCGGCAGAAGGGGCGCCGCTCACCCCGCTTCCCACCGAGGACTGCCCCAGCGGAGCGAGCCCGTTCCACAGGGCTTGGCGCAATGCTGCGCTGAACGACGAAGCGGGATTCCGCCGGGTCGACCGCCATCGGGAACGTAACCGGACCGAGGTGGCCGATGATATGGCTGCGTGGCGCTTCACTGCCTTTTGCCATCGTGCCGGGGAATTGTGGGACCCCAGCCCGTCGATCGGTTGGGCCGCCGCTGTCGTCGCCGACACGGTCAGCCCGACGCCGCTGAAGGAGGGGTGGGGAGATGACCGGGTTGCGCGCGTTCTGAGCGCTGAGCGCCTTTTGCGCTTTGCGCGGCTGATGTTCGCCGAGTTCGACGATGTGGTGCTGGACGCGTCCGGACGCTCCGGCGCGCGGCTCGATCACGACGTGCGAGTCGGCGATGGTGCGAAGGGGCTGACGCTGGACGAGGTGAAGGTCGTCCATTTGCTGAACATCGGGGCTCGTCTGGCGCTCGATGCCCGGCGTCTGTCGGCCGTTCTGGTCGAGCACTTGGGCTGTGACGACCGCCTGACCCTGTCCAAGATACAGGAACGCCTGGAGCACACCGAATGGCACGAGCGGGGCGAGCGGCTGACGCTCGGTCTCCTTTGTCCGCACGAGGCGCTCGACGCCGCGTTGCGTGATGCTGTGGAGGAGTTGGACGCCTATCTGCGCCGCTTGGGCGCGGCTGATGAGCTCCACTGCCGGATTGCGCCGGCGCTTCCCGCCGCCTTCGACGCCAGGGACTTGAAGCCGGAAAGCAGCGGGAATGCCCCCCTCTATGATCCCGAGCATCTGAGCTTCACGCTCGACCATGGGCAGGTCATGGAATTGCTCATGGGCAAGGAATTGTGCGGCGATTCGGACCTTGCCTTGCGCGAATTGTACCAGAACGCACTGGATGCCTGCCGGTATCGCCGTGCGCACGAGGACTGGCTCCGCAAGACGGGGAAGGTGGCGTCCCTTGCGCGGGCGTACGAAGGGGGCATCGTCTTCCGGTTCGCCACGGACGAAAGCGGACGGCGATACGTCGAATGCGAGGACAACGGCATCGGCATGGCCGACCGCCACCTGCGCCGGCTGTTCGCCCGCGCCGGCCAGCGCTTCACCGACAGCCACGAATACCATCTGGACAAGGCGCGTTGGGAAGAGGCCGGCATTTCCTTCTATCCCAACAGCCGCTTCGGCATCGGCGTGCTCAGCTATTTCATGCTGGCCGAAGAGGTGGAGGTGGAGTCCCAGCGTCTTCCGCGGCCCAGCGAACGGTCCGACGAGCCGATGCATGCCCGCGTGCTGGGCAGTGGCAGTCTGTTCCGCTTGGACCGGGGAGTCCGAAAGATCTTCGATGGCAGCGGAACCTGTGTGCGACTGTACCTAACAGACCAGGAGCGGCCACTCGAAGACTATTGCGGCACGGTGCTTGACTGGCTCTGGCTTCCTGAATTCCGGGTCCGGATTGAGGTGGAGGGCGCCCTGGTTGACGACCTGACAGGCGGCCAGCCAACCCCTCGGTTTCAGGAGGACATGGGCCCCGTGCTGCCAATGCCCGGCAGTGAGGATTCGAGAGGCGTTCCGAGGGCATTCTGGTGCTTGAAGTTTGGCGAACGCATTCACTCGCGCCGGCCACTTCGATCGGCCCTTCTGGTGGATGGAATTCGCACTGAATGTCCAGAACCGATGGATTTCGATACGCACCCGAGGCGAGAGCAGCTGCCGAAGGGTACGGCTGCCAACCTCACGGAGAACCTGCGCCCGCGTCTGTCTGTGGACCGTCGCCAAGTCTTGTCCGATGAAACCGCCGCTCAGTTTGTTTGGGACTGCATCGACCGTGGTGGCTGGCGTGGACTTGAACGGTGGGACGCACCACAATTGAACAAGATATTTGCGCTGTTTGAGTCCTGTCCTCTTGCGCTCGCTCAAATCAGCGAGGCGCTGGTCGAGCAGACTTTCCAGTGGCCCGCCATTTCTGCGGGGAAAAATCATATATCGATGGAGTTTCCCTCGACGGCAGGCGTCTGTGACTTTGATCAAATTTTGCTGGGCACAATTGCCGAACGCGGAGGATTTCTGGCAAGGCATGGTGTCTCCCCAGCGGAAAGCCGGTTGCTGGTAATCCGATTGGCGGAATTGTTCGATGCAGGACTGGAGGGGGCGCCGATCCCGCTTTCGCTTGCGGCGTTTATGGGGAAGTTAGGACTGCCTCGTTGCCCGCCGCTTTCCGTGAGCATCTTTTGGCGAAATCTCTACTCATCAGCGAATGAATGGTCTTTTAGGCATCAACTTTTAGTCACAGATCTTCTTCTTGCATCTAACAGAAGCGGTTTGCCAATAGAAAAACTTGAGGAGATTTCCTGTGCTCTATCAAAAATTGGCATTTCAACGCCTGAATTTGGTCCGCTTCGGGACAAAGGCGTGGTGTGCCTTTCCAAGAAGCAGCGATTTCTCCTATTTCAAGGCGGGTGGCATATTTGGGAAAAAGGAGACGAGAAAAGGCCGATAAAATTTCTGAGCGTTTCCAGAATTGTTGGGATTAAACTTAAGGAAGTTGTTGAAGCCCTTCGACCTCTTTCTGGGTTTGGACTGTCCGTTCCGGATGCGGAATCTTTAGAAGAATTGAATAGACTTTTGCAAGATGATCTTGCAATAAATTTTCTACATGGATTTTTAAGGTATCCAGGAAATTTGACAAGAGAAGAGCTCATTGAGATTGCGTTTAAGCAAGAACTGCCATTTGGTCAGGTCGCTGATTTCGTGCGCCCGCTGGTGGCTCTCGGGCTGCGAACCCCGGATCTGTCTGGCTGGGTGGATGCTGTCGTGCTGACCGACGAGCAGCGGCTTTTGTTGACCGTCTATTTGGACGGCAAAGCGCCATATTTTGATGAACTGTCTCCTATCCACCTGCTCCATGCAGCATGGACTTGGCGCCGACCTCTTGCGGAGATCATTGATATAGCGCGCCCGCTTGGCGTGCTGGGCTTCAGTATTCCCAACTTTGGCGAAACGCCGAATCAGCCATCGTTCGACCCGCAGGCGCTCCGTCTGCTGTCGCGGGAAGGTAATGGAGAGTATCCATGGAATGACACGCTGTCGCTTCCCCTCCTCGCGCGCGTCGCACAAGACAACCACACCACGCTGGCCGGTGCCTTGGACCACCTCGCTCCAATACTGGCCTTCCTTCCCGAAATCCAGGCGACGCTCTCGCGGGTGTCCATCACCAAGCAAACGGAAGTCCTCCTGCTGCGCGTCTACTCGGAGGACGAGGTCGATGGCCCCCATTCGCTGAGTTGCTGGGACCTCGCCGGGGCGGCGGAGGAGTTGGGAGTGCCGGTGTCCAGCTTGATGGCGGAGTTGGACACGTTGGAAAGCCTCGGCATCGGCAACATCGAGGAGTGCCGGGCGTTCGCGGCTTTCTGCGCCGAGCGTGAAGGAGTGGCGGCATGACGAACCGTCAGCCCGATCTTCTTTCCATTGTCCTGGACGATCTTGGGGAACGGCGCGACCGGCTCGCCGCCGATGGTGCTTTGCTGAGCCCGGCGGACATCGACCGGCACACCATGGCGTTCCGCGACCGCTTCGGTCCCGAGCGTCTTGCCCGCCTCGACGGCGAGGACCTTCTGGACGTCATGCATGGGCGTGGACGTGGAAACGAAAGCCTCGTCTACTGGTTGGAATTCAAGAACGACGAGGAGTTTCCGTCCGACTACGGTTCCATCGCTGGCGGCAACGCCTTCAAGTTCGAGGTCTATCGGCGCAACCGCGATGGCGCCTGGATGACGGGATCGGCGGCCAAGCCGCGGGAGATTTCCGTCGCCGAAGCGGTGCAGATCGCCCGGCGGCAACGCAAGCAACTGCTGAACGGTGTGGAAGCGTTGCACGGCTGGGCGCCGTATCATACCTTGTACGATGACATGTGCCGCGATCTTCAGCGGGACATGGAACAGGCGGCGGGACCGCTCGCGGACGCCATTTGGGCGCACAAGTACTGGGCACTGCTCTTTCCCGGAACGCTCCCGAGCATTCACAGCGCGCCGGTGCAGCGATTTCACCTCGTCAAGCTGCTGGACCTTCCGCCCCAGCCGCTTGCCGGGGCGGCGTCGCGCACCCAGCGGTTCATCAGCGCCGGGCGATTCAAGGTCTTTGCCGGATTGCTGGATGTCCCGCTTCCGGCGCTGGGTCGGGTGCTGAGAAACCGGCATGGCGACCGGCACCGGTACTGGCGCGTGGGCACCCGGGACGAAGACGGACATGACGCCTTCCCCGACATGCTTGCCGACGGGCACGTTTCCGTCGGCTATCCGCAGGTGCCGGACGCTGGCCAGTTCCTCGCGACGTCGGAGGTTGGGCAGGTGGTGCGCGCCCACCTTCACAGGGCCTCGCCCGGCCAAGCGGTCTTGGCGGTGAACAGCGCGGCCAGTCAGTTCGTCGCCTTTGCCCGCGACATGGCAGAGGGCGACATCGTGGTGGCCGGAGACGGCCAGACCGTCCGGGCCATCGGCCGCGTCACGGGCGGCTATCGGCATGACCCGCGCATTCCATGGACGCACCTGCGTCCGGTTCAGTGGCTCGACACCGCACCCTGGGAGATGCCGGAGCGGGAGGCCCGCCGGACCCGTTGCCGCGAACTGGTGCATCCGGCCCATTTGGTGGAGATCGAGCGCCGCTTGCTTCTTGGGGCGCCGCAGCCCCCGATGCCGCCGCGTCCGCCCCGCCCCCCTGCGGACGGTGGGCCGGACCCGGTTCCGCCGCGCCCGGCACCGCCGCCGCTCGACGGCATCCTGGCGCGCATCCCCGGGGTTCTGGAGCGCAAGGGACAGATCATCCTCTATGGACCGCCCGGCACGGGGAAGACGCACTGGGCCCTCACCGCTGCCCGTGAACTGGCGGCGCGCAAGGCATTCGGGTGCGCGTGGAAGGACGCCACCCCGGCGGAACGGGAGGCGATCGGCGGACGGCCCGGCAAACCCGGGCTGGTGCGCCTGTGCACCTTCCACCCAAGTTACGGCTACGAGGACTTCATCGAAGGGCTGCGGCCGGCGCGGGGCAACGCGGGCGCCCTGGTCTTCGACCCGACACCCGGCCTGTTCAAGGCGCTGTGCGACGAGGCCGCCGACAACCCCTGTCGCGACTTCTTCCTCCTCATCGATGAGATCAATCGCGGCGACGTGCCGCGCATCTTCGGCGAGACGTTGACGCTCCTGGAACTCGACAAACGCGGGCTGCCGGTCCTGTTACCGTTGCGCGGCGACAGCTTTGTGGTTCCGCCCAACGTGCGCATCATCGGCACCATGAACACCGCCGACCGCTCGATCGCCCTGCTCGATGCGGCTTTGCGCCGGCGCTTCGGCTTTCTGGAACTGATGCCCGATCCTCAGGCGCTTGGCGCCGCGGCGGTTCGTGGCGTGTCGCTCGCGGCGTGGCTCGGCGCGCTCAACGCGCGGCTGCGCGACGCGCTGGGACGGGATGCGCGCAACCTGCAAATCGGCCATGCCTACTTGATGGAACGCGGGGTGCCCGTCACCGACTTCGCCCCCTTTGCGCGGATCCTGCGCGAAGACATCATTCCGTTGCTGGAGGAGCACTGCTACGGGGATTGGAACGCACTGGCCGCTATCCTGGGCACCGACTTCGTCGATGTTCGTGAACAGCGGATCCGGGACCAGCGCTTCAGCCCGGACGGGGAGGCGGATCTGGTCGATGCGGTCCGACGGATGTTTCCGGAGACCGCGACGACGCCGGAGGCGATGCGCACTCAGGACGATGACGAGGCTGACGATGCCGATGACCTGGATGATGCGGGCGGCTGACCAGGGCGGTATCCCCGTGGCGTTGGCGGAGTGGGAGCGTGCCGGGCCGGCATCGCATCCAGCACTCCGCGGGCTGTCCTTCGACGGCGAGCCGCAAGCCCGAATCCTCGCCGAAGAACTCACCAGGAGCGGTCGGCTGAAGATCGTGGAGAGGCGTGACGGGATCACGGTCGATTCCACGTCTCTGGTCGGCCGGCTGCGCCTTGGTCCGATGGCGCTGGCGATCAGTCCGAAGCTGGAGGCGCGACGGCTGTCCGCCCTACTGCGCTGGACCTACGGATTGAGCGACGTGCGCCGGGTCGGGGATGCGGAGCATTCGACGGAGGCGTTCGGGTTTGCCGACCTGCTCGCGCAGCAACTGGCCCAGGAAGCCGAGGTTTTGCTGCGGCGAGGCTTGATCCGGCGCTATGTGGAGAGGCGCGAGGAACTCGCCGTTCCACGGGGGCGGCTCGATGTCCCGCGATTGGCCGCCCGAGGGGGGCTGGTAACGGCAGCGCTCCCGTGCCGCTATTTCGTGCGCGACGCCAACTGGCCGCTCAACCGCCTGCTGCGCACCGGATTGGAGCGAGCCGCCACCCTCGCCGCCGACCACGCTCTTCAACGGCGACTTCGTGCCTTGGCCGCCGAAATGGCCGCTCCTATGACCGACGATGTTGCGCCGATGCGCCTGGATGCCGATGCGCCACGCCGCGCGATCGAGCGGCTTGATCGGCAGACGGCCGTTTATCGGCCGGCTCTGACCTTGATCGATCTGCTTCTCTCCGGGCAGGGAATCACATTGGACACGCCCGAAGGCTCGTTGCCGCTGCCGGGATTTCTGTTCGACATGAACCGCTTTTTCGAACGGCTCCTGTCGCGGCTTTTGCGCAAACGCCTGGATGGCATGGAGTTGGCCGACCAGCACCGGCTGTCGGGGATGTTCGCATACGATGCTGGCTCTCGCCGCCGCCGCGCACCCACGCCCCGCCCCGACTTCGCCGTGCTGAAAAAGGGGCGCGTCCGCCTGTTCGCCGACGCCAAATACCGTGACCTCTGGGCGAAGGGCTTGCCGGACGATTGGCTCTACCAGCTCTCACTGTACGCAATGGGAACCGAATGCCGCACGGCGGTGATCCTCTATCCCACGGTATCGGCCGAGGCACGGGAAGAACGCGTGGTTCTGCGCGACCCGCTGCGCGGCGGCCAGCTTGGAGCCGTCGTTTTGCGCCCCCTGTTGATTGAAGAGCTTGCCGATCGTCTTGCTGGCGCAGAAACCAGGGATACAGAAAACTGGCTCAGTGCTTTGGCGAATAGGTTGCTGTCCGTATAAGGATGAATCGGAGCTGTAAACTCCATATGCATGTAATTTTCTTGAGCCATACTTATGAATGCTGTGCGTTCATAAGTATGCGTGAGACGTTTTCTGTTGTCGAATCGCTGATTGCATGGCATTTACGGCTCTCCCAAAAAGGGAAAAAGATTGCCGATACAACCTAAATGGCCCGATTGCCATGGATTACAGCGATTTATCACGCGAGCAACTCATCAATCTGCTCGTGAAGCGCGATGCGCGCCGGAAGCTTGGGTTAGTGTGGGAACGCGACGAAATCGAACATGACCGCGCTCTCAACACCGGCTTCGTGGTCATGGATCACCGGGCCGAACATTCCTGCGGAAGTGCCCCTTACGAAAATCTGATCATCGAAGGCGAGAACTTCGACGCGCTGCGCTGGCTGCGCATGACGCATGCCGGGCGCATCAAGGTGATCTACATCGACCCGCCCTACAACACGGGCAACAAGGATTGGGTCTACAACGATCACCATGTGAAGGAAGAGGACCGGTTTCGCCATTCGATGTGGCTGGAATGGCTCTACCAGCGACTGTCGCTGGCGCGCGATTTGCTGACGGAGGACGGCGTTCTGCTGGTGTCCATCAGCGACGACAACCGCGCCCGGCTGGAACTGATGATGGACGAGGTGTTTCCTGGAATGCGCAAGGGTAGCCTTGTCTGGCGCTCGCGCATTGGCGGCAACGACGCGGGCGAGTGCCACCTGTCAGTCAATCACGAGCATGTCCTCGTCTATGCCATGCCAGGGTTCCGCTTTGGCGGGACGAAGAAGGATCTTGGTCACTACAAGAATTATGACGAGGGGGCGGATGATCCTTGGTTTGCTGATAATCTGACCGTAGCGGTCAAATACACCGATCGGCGTGCGGGCAACGCCTATTATTCGTTGCAGGACCCCGAAACCGGCATTTGGTACCCCTGCAATCCAAACGGGGTTTGGCGCTTTGCCAGCAAGGTCTTTCTCAAGAAAGGGCAGCGCACCAAAAAAGCCCCTGTGGAGGATCTGATCGCCCAGGGCAAAATCCTGTTTCCCAAGGACGAGCGGGTTCAGGTCTGGCACACGCTCGACGCGTTGCTGGATGCGATCGACCGGCTGGATGTGCCGTTTCGTGGCGGCGTTCCAATCCTGCGCCGCGGTTTGCCGGATCTGGAGTTTTGGGTCGGGAAGCCGGTCGGCTGGGGCAGCCCGCTTTACAAGCGCCACCGCAGTGAGCTGAAGTCCGAATACGCGCCGCTGTCGAGTTGGGTCCGTTCCAAGACCGACGAGCATCGGGACGAGGGCGTGACGGAGATTTCCTCGCTGATGGGCGAGGAAGGCACCACGCTGCTGAACAAGATGTTCGGCGAAAAGGTCTTCAATTACCCGAAGCCTCTGTCGCTCATGAAGAACCTGCTGGCGCAGGTGTGCGGCGGGAACGATCTGGTGCTGGATTTTTTCGCCGGGTCGGGCACGACGGCGCACGCGGTGTTGGCCCTGAACGCCGAGGACGATGGCCGCCGCCGCTTCATTCTCGTGTCCTCGTGCGAAAACAGCGGGGACGAGCCGGACCGCAACCTCTGCCGCGACGTTTGCGCCGAGCGCGTGCGGCGTGTGGCCGCGGAGTTGGGGGGAGGCGACTTCGCCTATCTGGCCGCCCGCACGCTGCCGTTCGAGGACCTTGCTTACGAACTGGCGCCCGCACAGGTGTGGACGGCGGTTCAGGCGCTCCATGATCTGCCGTTCACGCCCTACGATCCGGACCAGCCGGTCCACGTCGCCGTGTCCGATCAACGCGAACTGGTCGCCTATTGCGACCGCTTCACACCGGAAGCCGAGGACAGGGTGCGCGCGCTGGCGCAGGGCCGGACAGGATTTGTCTACAGCTGGACTCCCGGCTCCGTGCGCGAGGCGTTCGAAGGCCACCGCGGGCTGGAGATCCGCGCCGTTCCCGACCTTCTGGTGCAGGGCTTCCGTCCATGACCGCCCCGTCCATGACTGCCGCATCGCGCTTTACGCTGCTGCCGCTCAAGCCCTTCCAAAACCGGGATCGAGAGGCGCTTGCCCGCATCATCGCCGACACCGCCTCGAAAATCGAAGCGGATCCCGCGCGTCGGCGCGACGTGGCGCTGGCCCAGGGCGTCACGCTGCTCCGCGCGCCCACGGGCAGCGGCAAGACGCTCACCATGGGGCGGGCTCTCGAAGGGCTGATCGGCACGCTGCCCCGGCGGACGTGCTGGTTCTGGTTCGCCCCCTATTCCGGTTTGGTGGCGCAGACACGCGATGCGCTGAAGGCGCAATGCCCCACGCTGCGCCTGCGTGACCTGCAAACGGACCGCGTTCCGGAAACGACGCGCGACGGCGACGTCTTCGTGGCGACCTGGGCCAGCGTTGCCTCGGCGACCAAGGAGGGGAAGCGGGCGCGCCGGGAATCGGAGACGCTGCCCAGCGTCGACCGGCTCATTGTGGCGCTGCGGGCCGACGGCTGGACCATCGGCGCCGTCATCGACGAGGCCCACGTCAATTTCGGAACCAGCGCCAAACAGGCCGCGGGCTTCTATCTCGACGTTCTTCAGCCAGACTTTACCATCCTGGCGACCGCCACCCCCAAGGACGACGAGCTGGAGCGCTTCGAACGGCTGGCCGGCATCACCCGCGTCAACCGCGTGGAGGTGTCGCGTGAGGAGGCGGTTCGGGCGGGCCTGAACAAGGTGGGGGTCAAGGCGGTGCATTTCCGCCCCGATCCGAAGGATGCCAATCTGTTGGACATGGGGGAGGTGGCCGTGTTCTTCGGGCTGGCCCGCCACAACGCCATCAAGAAGAGCCTGGCCGAAGCCGGGATCGACCTGACCCCGTTGATGCTCATCCAGGTCGAGAACGCGGCGAAGGGAGAGCCGGATCCCGCGGACCGGATGCGCGACTTCCTGAAAGCCCAGGGGGTTTCCGCCGACACCATCGCCGTGCACACCAGCGGGGAACCCGACCCGATGTTCCACGCGCTGGCCTACGACGAGGAAAAGGAGATCCTGATCTTCAAGGTGGCCGCGGCGACGGGCTTCGACGCTCCCCGGGCCTGGACGCTCGTGTCGCTGCGAACCTCCACGGGGCCGGAGTTCGGGCGTCAAATTCTGGGCCGCATCATGCGCGTGCATGGGCGCATCCAGCATCTCCACCCCTGGACCTCGACCCCGCCGGGCGAGGCCGGGCCGCTCGACTACGGCTATGTGTTCCTCGCCAACCCGGCGGCCCAGTTGGGCATCGCCTCGGCGGCCAGCGAGATCACGGCGCTGCACGATGGGATCGCCACCGTCACCGACACCGTGGCGGTCATCCAGGTGAGCGGCGGGCGCGCCGTCCTGGTCAATCCGCAGGACGGCTTTGCCGAAATGCTGGAACTGTCCCCTGCCGTCGCGTCCGTGGCCGACGCCGTGGAGGGTGCGGCATCGGGCGGATCGAGCCTCGAACGCGCCGACGCCGATGAACCGGCCGCGCCTCTGCGCAGCGCCGCGTTGCGCATCCAGCGCTATTTCGATCTGGGCGATACGCTGGTTCGGCGTCCGCGTCCGGATGGCATGCCCGCCGGCGACTTCACGCTGACCGCACCGGAGGTCGCCGCGCGGCGAACGCCTCCCGGGCAGACGGTCTACCCTTTGCGCACCGACCTCGATTTTCCCCGCTTCCTGGCGCGCGAGGTTATGCCGCGCACCATGGAGGGGCTCGTCGCCGGGATCGCCGATCGGGTGAAGATCGACGCCGAGGTGATCGCCATGGTCAACCGTACCCGGGGCAAGGTGACCGTGACCGAGGAGGATGTGTTCGGCATCGACCGGACCAGCCGGCGGGAGACCGTTCCCCTGTCAGGCTGGCGCATCGGCCAGCAGGCGCAGATGTCCTTTCGGTTCAACGACGCCATCGACGAGCGAGACCTGAAGCCGGCCTTGATCGCCCGCCTGCGGCGCGAACTGGAGGAGCGGGGGCACGACGTGCCGGAGGAGCGCGACCTGCGCCGAGCCGTCGATCTCCTGGCGCTCGCCCGGCCCGACCTTCTGCACGACGCCTGCCGCGCCTGTCTGGCCCAGGTGGTGGAGGTCCGCCAAGACGAGCCGATTCCCGAGCGTTATGCCGGTCCCGACCTGCTGGAACGGGCGGCCAAGAACGTCTACGGCGTGTTCCCCGCCTCGATGAATGAGGAGGAGTTGGCCTTCGCCCGCCTGCTGGACGAGGACGGGGCCGGCACGGTGCGCTGGTGGCTGCGCAACGAATCCGGCACGCGCTGGGCGGTCAGCATCATCCTGCCGACGGGCCGGCGCCATTATCCGGACTTCGTCGTCGGGGTGGACGCCCGGCGCCGGTCGGAGGATTCCATCGCCCTGGTCGAAGTGAAGGACGACGGCCGCACCGGCCGCCTGTTCAGCATGACCAACACGGACAAGGTCCGCACCGAGCACAGCCGCTACCGCTCCGCCCTGATGGTCTTCCGTGACGAGCGCGGCGAGTGGTTCAACGTCGTCTACCGCCCGGACATCCGCCGCCACCACGTCGGCGGCCGCTTCACCATCGAGGATCTGGTCTGGACGAACTAACGGCGCGGGTGCGGCGGTCGATGCCGGCCGCCGCACCCGTGTTCGTCAGACAGTGACGCCTTCCCGCGCCGCGCAGAATTCCGCAAATGCCCGGCATTCCCCGATGTTGCCGATGCCGAGGATCTCCAGTTTGTCGAGTTCCTTCCTCAGACTGGACACCGGCACGTTCATCTCCGCCGCCGCCCCGGCCAGATCCCAGACGCTCAGCGTTTCGGAGCCGTCCTCGTATCCCGAATAGACCCGACCAATGAGGGTTTCGGTCGCCGGGGTGATCTCCCCGGCCACCGAAAGCCGTCTCTGAAGCTCCGGATAGAACGGGAGGATGGGGGTGAGGTGTTCGATCGCTTCCGCAAGGGACATGCGGTTGTTCTTAGCAGCTACAAGCAGAATGGGAAGCGATAGGGCGTTATTCCATAACTCCCTTCCGTTTCCTTCGCGGGACAGGAGACGAATTGTTTGGGCATCAAGGGTTGGTCGGGACATAGTAGAATCTAGGTTTGGAACCCAGAATCCTAGTGAGTCTAATGGGTTTATAGCTTCGATTATCTCTGATAATGGTATGTTTAGTTTGTCTGATGAAATCAATAGGTCAATTGGCAGAAATATGTTTTTGATTTCATTGGGCCATGTTCCGCCCATTTTTAACAGTTTTTCTTGTAAATCGCTGAACTGCGTAGTGGTGGTCCAGGCGTCAAGATTTGGCATTGAAACACCAAGATCGGACAGCGATCGAGCGGATTGTACAGCCTCGTTTATCGGAATTTCTCGTTGAAGGACAATATGTGCCATTCGGCTAGGAAATATTTCATCAAAATGATGAGTATAGCCATATAATTTAAAACTCACAAGTTCAATCTGCTGATCTCCTAAAGTGGTGTTCAACCAATCACCGGGTTCTGGGAATGCGACTCCTAACTTCTTAAGAGGGTGAATAAGCTCCATAACTTCTGATAACGGCAAGGACCAGAGCTTGGCTGCACGTAGTAGATGAAAGGGAGCAAGCGATTCTATGAATGGCGATGATCCATCAAAAGTCCTGGACATTATCTCAATGTGGCGTCTGTCTGGATAGAAGTCATCACTCCAGCCATCAAGATTCGGAGTGGAGACGCCAACTGACTGTAGAGATCGTGCCATATCTGCCACAATTGAAATTGGGGTCTCTCGTAAATTTGCAACACTGAGTAGTTCTCCTGTGCTAATATGGCTCATTGATAAAAAATCAAATCTTGCATTATAGTATACATCAGACATATCGTACATAAATAACGTTGAAAATACTCTGGGTGCTTCAAGTGAGGCGTGAATACAATTGGAGAAATCTGTAATAACTTGTTCTCTCATGGATATTGGCATTCCCGCTCGCGCAAGTTCAGTAAGGCGGACCATTAAAAGTCGTCCGAAGTTCGCCGATGCTGGTCCAATGGAAAGGGGCTCCCATTGCTGATTAGCACGAAGCGCATGACCAAAAAGGATGGCATCCACATCGCATACGCCAGCTATAGATGGAAGATTTGGTCCGCCAGCTCCAAAATCAGTAGTAATTCCTGGCATGGAAATGGAGTTGTCTCGCAAGGATCCGCTAATATTATAAATAGCAATAGGGTATGACTCAAGAAGATAAACTAAGGTAGATAATTTTGGTGCATTCCAATTCGACAAATCCCTCCAGCTTCCAGAATTAATGCAGTTCTTTATAAATTTATATGCTATATTGGTAGAAAGTATCTCGCATCTATTTACAGAGAGATCTGATTTCAGTTTTTCTGTCATATTAATTGCTGTGCCGAGGATATGATCGTTCTCTTTTTCATACCTTGAGTCACTAAAGCCGATTCTTTTCACCAAAATCCCGTCCGATAATATTGATGATCGAAGTGCGTTTCCGCCCTCTAGAGCGTGGTCGCATTTTAAACACCAGTATGCTTGTGGTGTGCCGTTGGAGTCCTCACTTCCAGTCATTGGAATTAGTGGGCCCATTTCATCTTCAAATCGATCCGTCGGCTTTCCGGCCGTCAGATGTTTTGTCTCTTCACATTCAACAAACAAGCTCGTACGAAACTCCGGCAACCAAAGCCATTCAAGTATCGCGTCTCGATAGTCTTCAAGAGGGCACGTTTGGTCCCCAAGATATAGCCTTACGCGAGTGCCGCTGAGATTAAAGTGATGAATAGATTTGCGCGCTAGGCGGAACAGGCTGCCGCTGCCCAGCACGCGAGCGTGTACGGGGTCGTCCGACCGTTCGCCAAGTCGGGGAAGGCGCTGGGACTCCACCTCCAGTTCCTCGGCCAGCATGAAGTAGCTGAGCACACCGATGCCGAATCGGCTGTTGGGATAGAAGGGAATGCCGGCCTCTTCCCAGCGCGCCTTGTCCAGATGGTATTCGTGGCTGTCGGTGAAGCGCTGGCCGGCGCGGGCGAACAGGCGACGCAGATGGCGGTCGGCCATGCCGATTCCATTGTCCTGGCATTCGATGTAGCGGCGTCCCGTTTTGTCGGTGGCGAACCGGAAGATGATTTCTCCCTTGTATCCGCCGTCATCCGACGACGCTCCGGATTGCTTGCGCATATAGGCGTCGTGGGCGCGACGGTAGCGGCAGGCGTCCAGGGCGTTCTGGTACAACTCGCGCAAGGCAAGATCGGGATCGCCGTACAACTCCTTGCCCATCAGCAGCCCCATCACGCGCCCCTGGTCCAGGGAGAAGCGCAGGTGGTTGCTGTCATAAACGGGATTGTTGGAATCGCTGCCTTCCGCCTTGAGATCTTCGGCGGTGAAGGTGGTGGGCAGCCCCTCGTAAGCGCGCTTTCGGGGTTCGCCGGTGGCGACAAGGCGGCGGTGATAGGTGTCGAGGCTGTCCACGGCCTCCCGCAGGGCTGCGTCGAGCGCCTCATGCGGGCATGTCAGGCCAAGGGATAGGGACGGTGAGCGATCGTACCAAGCAACGCCGCTTTCCAGAAGGGTCTGCACCGACCTCAGCGTCAGCCGGCCGTCACTGCCCAGATGTTCGGCCAAAAGAGGCGGCAGACGCCGGGCGTCCAACGCCAGACGGGCGCCCAGATTCAACCGATGGGCGACCGTCACCTCGTCCAGGTGCAGAGTTCTCGCTTCTTGGCCGCAGCGGAAATCCGGGTTCAGTTTCGGCCCGGTCTGGCCGGTTTCCTCCAGCTTCACGTCTTCGAATTCGGCGAACATCAGCCGCGCAAGACGCAAGAGGCGGCCGGGGGTGAGGAGGTCCTTCACGCCCGGATCGCTGAACACATCCGGCAAGGGCGCCAGCCTGACCACCTCGCCGACAGCCGCCGTGGCCCAGCCGGAGGGTTTGGCGTCCCACAACTCTCCCGCGCGGTGGCAAAAGGCGTTGAAGCGCCAAGCCGCCACGTCCGTCGCCGCTTCGGTCTGGCCCCGATCGCTCAGCCGCTTGACGAGGCGGCGTCCAGCGTCGTCGTTCTGTCCAGCGGTGCGCCACGCGCGCCGGAACGCGGTATCCTCTTCCCGTTCGGCGGGAACGAGCGGGTCGAGCCCCGCGCCTTCAGCAACCAAGCGCCGCTCCGCCTCCGCCAGCACCGTCTCGTAGACGAAGGGCACGGCCAGAAGGACGGCCCACTCGGCCGGCGTCGGCTCCATGCCGGCCAGGGCGTGCTTGGCGAGGCGTTTTAGCAAACGGATGGGGGCGTCGGGAGCGCGCCAACCCTGCCGAGGCGGGTTGCCGGCCGCTTGGCTCACACGATTGTGCGCCTCCAAGGCGATGGACGCGACCTGCGTCGCCAAATTCGGCTCGGCCTTGTCCAGGTCTTGCCATGGCTGAAGGTCTTTCAACTGACGCACCCAGTCCGATTGCGCCAACTGATCCAGGAACCGGGTACCCGCGTTTTCCGTGACGGCCAGATCGCAGGGGTGGCCGCCGCGGCCATGGGCACGCGGATCAAGAACGATGGTCTGGGGAACGGACTGGTATTTGTTCAGCAATTCCTGGGCGTCGGCGCGTAGCTCGGCCAGCGTCCTGCGGTCGCCATCCATCTGCAGCGCTTCCGCGAAGGCGCGGGTGAAGGCGCTGCATTCCTTGTCCTGCCGGTCGACACAGCTGAATTCACCGGAATCGCAGCTGAAAACGATGGCGATCGTGGGAGTGTGCAGGGACGGGGTCAAGTCGGCCGCGGGAGGCCGTTCGAGCGCCGATTTGCTCACCGGCACGGGCTCGAATCGCACCCCTTGGCGGCATGTGTCGATGATGAACAGAACGGATGCCGCTTTCGATTCCCGTGCCCAATCGACCAAGTCCTGGTCGCTGATGAGTTCCGACACGGACGCTTGGTATCGCTGGTCATAATCCTGCGGAAGCAGCAGGCGGTGGTTTTCCTGTTCGAAACCGTGACCGGAGAAATAAACGATCAGATGGCTTTCCGCCGCGGCGGCGTCGAGGAACTCTCGAATGCGTGAGCGGATGTAGTTGCGGCTCATGCTGGGGGAGTCGTCGCCTCCTGCCCCGTGTGCCCGAACGTTGTCGTCCGGCACGCCCATCCGCCTGAGCGCGTCTTTCATCCGCGGCACGTCGCCGTGAACGTAAGGCAGCGCAGTGACTTGCTGATAATCCGCGATTGCGAGCAGAAGGGCGTGCCGGCGATTGTTCATTATTTCCTCTGGAACGTCAGGCTGATGGAAGCCGTGGCGCCGACCGACGCCGTGCCGATCAGGGCGACCCCACCTTCCGCGTTGATCTCCACCCCAACCTCCACCTCGGTCAGCGTCAGGCCCCCGGCCGATGCCTCGGCCACCTCGATAACCTTGCTCACACGGCCGATAAGCTCGGACAGATTGTTTCTCAGGACTTCGGTATCGATGTTTGCGACTTCCCGCACGGCTTCGGCAGCCTTCGCGACGATGCTCTTGGTGGCCAACGGATCGCTGGTGCGTGTGACGATCACGGGAATGGTCGATTTGGACATGAATGTTTCCCCAAATACATATTGAGAGTGGATGATGCCATATTCCGTACAGCTTAGGGCAAGGTAAAGAAGCTCGCCCGGATCATCCATCAGCGCTCCGAAAGGGCTTGTTGGAGGCACGGGGAAGGTTGGCCCCTGGGCGCGGCGACACGGGTTTTGATGGGTCTTCCCCTTCGCCATGGGCGATGAACCCGGCGCTTGACTTTCCAATAGCGGGCGCTGAAGTGCAACTCGCCGGCAAGGCGCACCTTGTTCACCTCGCCGGCAACCCAACCCATCGCAACATTCTCGGCTGGGCCCGCGGTGCGCACGAGCCGGGCCGTGTTACCGCCCATGTCGAAGATGTGGCTGACGTGGTGGCGTTCGCCCCCGTTCTTCGCTTCGTGGCAGCCGTAGCGGCTGTCGCCGTGAATGCCATTATGCGTTTGACATGCGCCGGTGCGTGTGACGGCCGACCAGGAGGGCGGGATCACGTTGAAGCTGTCGCTGCGGCTTCCAAGCCGACCGGCCTCCCTCCCGACCAACGCCGCGCTACTGCATGCTCCGGACATTGGCCACGTTCGTGATCTGCTGTCTTCGGATGTTACCATTGCTTCGCACCGGTGCTCTGCCTCCGTCACGAGCGGGCACCTGACCCGCAAGAGTTCAACAGCCTCATCGCGCGGCGGGCAATCTCAAGCGCCCTGGCCGTTGTTGGGAACATTGCCCCCGTTTACGCTGCTGGATTGGCCGAGTCCTATGTTCAGCCGACGGTCGAACATTTCTCCGGCTTGGGCCGGGCGGAGAGAGAGAAGCGCTCAATGGCGGGGTTGATCTGCTGCTCGTCGCGTTCGACGCGACAGTGTTTACGCGGCGTGACGCCACAAGTCTCCGGCATCGATGGGTGAGCTTCGACGCTCGACGGATGTGCCAACGGAAAAATGGCGAACAAACCATCACCTACCCCCGCTGCCTGAGGAGCAGGCACTCCGCCGAGAGCAGCAAACAAGGGCGGTTGCCCATCCCCGCAACCAAATCACCTGTTCGCCAAGGCCGGTTCCCGCTCGGGACCGGCCTTTCGCATTTCCAGACCACGTCACTGATCAACGCCCTATGATCATGCGACGGCGTCGCCAAAGGCCACCGGCCGTGGTGGAGGGCCGGGCACCTGACGGTGTTAACGTCTTCCCGGAGGGCTGCATCTCCAGCACCAGCTCGCTGCGTAGCACATGGCGCAACCTGGGCCGACTTTGGAGCAGTTGCCCGATCCGAAGCCGGCACCCGGTCCAATCCCGTCCCGCGCCAGGGGGGCGCAGGCCAGCACTAAGTGTATGGCTGATGGCGTCGCACCCCGGCTGGTTGCCGGATAGCGTCTCCACGTGACCGTTCGGTGACGGATCGATGATGATTGGGGGTGCGAACGGACGCGGGAACCGGCCCGGCGGCGGCGGCTCTGCCACAGCCGGGCATTATTGCGGGTTCGGTGGTTGTCAGCGGGCCATTACCCACCAATGTGAACGGCAGCCGGGCGGTTCCATGACCGCCCGCTTCCCACCCGGCATGCCCGCCGTTCGACACTCCATCAAGGAGGCGGCCCAAGAGGCCGAAATTATATGCGTCGTCACCGCCGCGCGAAGATCGTTGCCACGGTCGGTCCCGCCAGCAACACCCCCGAGATGCTGAAGCGGCTGTTCCTGGCCGGCGTCGATACCTTCCGCCTGAATTTCAGCCATGGGACGCACGAGGACCACGCAAAGGTCCACGCCGCCATCCGCGCCCTGGAGGCCGAGATGGGCCGTCCCATCGGCATTCTTCAGGACCTGCAGGGACCGAAGATCCGCGTCGGCACCATCCGTGACGGCAAGATCACCGTCGCCGCCGGCGAATCGATCCGCTTCGTCCTGTCCGGCGCCGATGGCGACAAGACCGCGATCCCGCTGCCCCATCCGGAAATCTTCGCCGCGGTGATGCCGGGCCACAATCTGCTGATCGACGATGGGCGCGTGCGCGTTGCCGTGACCGGGCTGGGCGACGACTACATCGACGCCAAAGTGGTCATTGGAGGGACCATCTCCAACCGCAAGGGCGTCAACCTGCCCGACACCGTGCTGGAACTGTCGCCCCTGACCGCCAAGGACCGCGTCGACCTCGCCTTCGGGCTGGAACTGGGCGTCGACTGGGTGGCGATGTCCTTTGTGCAGAAGCCGGCGGACCTGCTGGAGGCTCGCGGGCTGATCGGCGACCGCGCCGGGCTGATGTCGAAGATCGAGAAGCCGGCGGCGCTCGACCGCATCGACGACATCATCCGCCTGTCGGACTCGGTCATGGTCGCCCGCGGCGATCTGGGCGTCGAGATCCCGCACGAGGAGGTGCCGGGCCGCCAGAAAGAGCTGGTGCGCGCCTGCCGCCTCGCCGTCAAGCCGGTGATCGTGGCGACTCAGATGCTGGATTCCATGGTCAACGCGCCGACCCCGACGCGGGCTGAGGCGTCCGACGTGGCGACCGCCATCTATGACGGCGCCGACGCGGTGATGCTGTCGGCGGAATCGGCCAGCGGCGCCTTCCCGGTGGAGGCCGTGGAGATGATGGACCGCATCATCCGCAGCACGGAGCAGCACAAGCTCTACCGCTCGATCATCGACGCGTCCGACCCCGGCGAGGAGCAGACCGCGCCCCACGCGGTGGCCGCCGCCGCCGCCGATCTGGCCGAAGTGATCCACGCATCGACCATCGTCGCCTACACCTCCAGCGGCACCACGGCGGCGCGCATCGCCCGGCGCCGCCCGGCGGTGCCGATCCTGGCGATCACGCCGCACGCCGCGGTGTCGCGCCGTCTGTCCCTGCTCTGGGGCGCGCACAGCGTCCTGTCCGCCGACATCCATACCTATGAGGAGATGGTCGAGCGGGCGCTGGGCTTCGCCAAGGAGGAGGGCTTCGCCAAGCCCAACGACCAGATGGTCGTGGTGGCCGGCATTCCGTTCGCCAAGGCGGGGACCACCAACAACCTGCGCGTGGTGCAGGTCGAGGGGTAAGGCGTGGGCAACGGTGCCCCCTCCCTGACCTTCCCCCGCTGACGCAGGTGAGAGGACTTGCTTCTCCCTCCCCTGCGAAGCGGGGGAGGGCCGGGGTGGGGGCGGGTCAGCGCTGCCTATACGTCTCGCTGTCCATATGGACGAGCTGCGCCGCCGGGTAGCGCTCGCCCGCGGCGGCGCCGGGTGGCAGGGCTTCGGCCAGCTGCGCCAGATCCTCCGCCGACAGGGTGAGGTCCAAGGCGCCCAGCGCCTCGGCCAGACGGTCGCGGCGGCGGGCGCCGACCAGCGGGACGATGTCGTGGCCTTGAGCCGCCACCCAGGCGATGGCGACCTGGGCGACCGATCCGCCGATGCGCTGGGCGATGTCCCGCAGTCGCTCCACCAGCGCCAGGTTCCGGTCCAGATTCTCGCCCTGGAAGCGCGGGCTTCGGCTGCGGAAATCCTGGCCCGCACGGTCCTTGCTCCAATGGCCGCTGATCAGGCCGCGCGACAGCACGCCGTAGGCGGTGACGCCGATACCAAGCTCCCGACAGGTGGGCAGAATGGCCTCCTCGATCCCGCGGGAGATCAGCGAATATTCAATCTGCAGGTCGCTGATCGGGTGCACCGCGGCGGCGCGGCGGATGGTTTCCGGGCCGACCTCCGACAGGCCGATGTGGCGGATGTAGCCGGCCTTCACCATGTCGGCCATGGCGCCCACCGTGTCCTCGATGGGGACGCTCGGGTCGAGCCGGGCCGGGCGGTAGATGTCGATGTGGTCTACCCCCAGCCGGCGCAGCGAGTAGGTCAGGAAGTTCTTCACCGCCGCCGGGCGGGAGTCGTAGCCGTTCCAGCCCATCTGCGGGTCACGCAGGGCGCCGAACTTCACGCTGATCAGCAGCCCGTCGCGGTCGCGTCCGCGCAGGCCATCGCGGATGAGCAGTTCATTGTGCCCCATGCCGTAGAAGTCGCCGGTGTCGAGCAGCGTGAGCCCGGCGTCGAGCGCCGCGTGGATCGTAGCGATGCTCTCCTCCTGGTCGGCCGGACCGTAGAAGTCCGACATGCCCATGCAGCCGAGGCCGATGACCGAGCTGACGGGGCCCGCGGCCCCGAGCGTGCGCTGTTCCATGTTCCTGATCCTCTCCGTCCGTCGCGGCGCCGTCTCAGCGCCGCCTTGCCCTGGATGATGATCCGGTGCCATTGATCCGATAAGATGGACAATCCAGAACAGGCTGTTCACGACATCGAACAATCGGAACCCGGAAATGGACGACACCGACCTGCGCGACCTGCAAGCCTTCGCCGCCGTCGCCCGCTACCGCAGCTTCCGCCGCGCGGCGCTGGAGCAGCGCGTGTCCGTCTCCAGCCTCAGCCAGCGGATGCGGGAGCTGGAGGAGCATCTCGGCGTCCGCCTGCTGAACCGCACGACCCGCAGCGTCGCCCCGACCGAGGCCGGGGAGCAGCTTCTCCGCCGTCTGGAACCCGCGCTGGGCGAGGTGGCTGGCGCTCTGTCCGACCTGCGGGAACGCCAGGGGCGTCCGGCGGGGCGGCTGCGCATCAACGCGCCGGCCCCGGCGGTGGATCTTGTGCTGGCCCCGATGGTCACGCCTTTCTTGACCCGCTTTCCGGATGTGGAGCTGGAAATCACCGTGGACATCGCCCTGATCGACATCGTGGCGCAGGGCTACGATGCGGGCGTGCGCTACGAGGAACATCTGGCGCAGGACATGATCGCGGTGCCGCTCGGCCCGCCGCAGCGCTTCGTGCTGTGCGCAGCGCCGTCCGTGCTCGACCGTTTCGGGGTGCCGGAGCGGCCCGAGGACCTGCTGGGCAAGCCGAGCGTTTCCACCGTCTACGCCAGCGGCGCCCACCCGCCCTGGGAATTCGAGAAGGACGGCCGCATTGTGCGCATCCAGCCCGGCGGCCCCTTCCACGCCGGGCACACCGGCATCCAGTTGCGGGCGGCGCTCGATGGGCTGGGGTTCCTGATGACCTTCGACGATTATGTGCGCGAACACATCGCCGCCGGCCGTCTCGTCGCCGTGCTGGAGGACTGGAGCCAGAGCTTTCCCGGCCCCTTCCTCTATTACCCTTCGCGCCGCCAGCCCCCGGCGTCGCTGCGCGCCTTTCTCGACTTCCTCAAGGACTGGCGCCGTCAGGCCGCCGTGCCGTGAGGCGTCATCAGATGGTGCAAAGGAAGCGGCGCTCCCCACCCTCCAGGACCAGCGCGGTCAGCCGGTTGGAAGCGTAGGCCCCGGTATCGATGCCGATGCGGTTGGAGCGGATGTCCGGCTGCTCGACGATGGTGTGGCCGTGCACGACGAGCTTGCCATGGTCGAGGTGGGAGGTCAGGAACTCCCGCCGGATCCACAGCAGGTCCTCATCCCGCTGGCGGTGCAGCGGCAGGCCGGGGCGGATGCCGGCGTGGACGAACAGATAGTCGCCGATGGCGACGCTGGAGCGCAGCCCGGCCAGGAAGGCACGGTGATGGGGCGGCAGGGCGGCGGCGAAGCGCTGGCGGGCTTCGTCCACATGCTCCGGCGGGGCGTCCTCGACGGGGGCCGGAACGCCGTAGCTGGTCAGCGTCGCCCGCCCGCCATACTCCAGCCAGTCCGGCCCGGCCTCCGGCTTCTCGATGAAGTCCATCATCGCGGCTTCGTGGTTGCCGCGCAGGTGGATGGCGCCGAAGCCGGGCAGGGGCTCCCGGCACAGCCGTTCGATGACCATCGCGGAATCCGGACCGCGGTCCACATAATCGCCGAGGAAGACCAGATACTTGACGAGGTCGGCGCCGCTCGCCGCGTCGCGGTCGATCTGCGCCAGCAACTGGTCCAGCAGATCCAGGCGTCCGTGGATGTCGCCCACCGCGTAGACGCGCACGCCCCGCGGCACATGGCTCGCGACGGGTTCCGGGTCCGACCACAGTTTGCGCGCAAAGCCGAACACGCTCCGCTCTCCTCCGTCTTCGATGGGTGGGTCCTGCCTTGACAGGATGGGGATGACGGCGCGCTCTCTCAAGTCGGACAGCCGCTTGCCCGGGCCGCCTTCACCGAATTCATCCTCATGGGGCGAGTCGGACGGCAAAGAGTGGGTGCGGTCAAGCGGCTGGAATGGGTACCCCGGACGGCTTTCCTTGGCGGGGCCGTCAGGAGCCGGGCATGGCCCGGTCCAGGGCCTCCAGCAGCCCGCCCAGCCGGAACTCCACGGTCCGCCGGTCGAGCCGCGGCCAGTGATAGACCTGCGTCGCACCGCCGGCCTGCTTTTGGAACTCCAGCCGCAGCGGGCGGTCCGAGCGGATCAGCGGCATCAGGCGCTCCATCGGGCCGCAGGTCAGTCCGATGCGCCGCGGTTCCTTAATGGCGGCGAAGCGCCTCAGCATTTCCGTACCGGCGTCCTCGTCGGCGATGGCGCCCTCGGCCACCTGACTTAGAAAGCGGGTGAATTCGGGCGGCCCCTCTTCCGGTGCCGTGTCGGTCGGGCCTGCTTCATCGAGCGCATCGGCGAGGTCGGAAAGCTGCTGCGGTGTGTAGAAACGCTGCGGCGGGGCGCCGTCCACCGCCAGGGTGACCGGGCGGGCGAGCGCGATGGGCTCGTCGAACACGATGTAGAGGGAGGTGCAGGTCGCGTCGCGCACCGCGCTGATGCTCAGTTCGCCGAGGCCGCCGCGGTTGTCGGGGAAGGGCTGGACGGCGGACACGGTGCAGCGCCGCCCGGCACCCTCGCCGGCGCAGACGGTGTCGGAGACAGTGTTGGAGACAGGGGCCTCCACGGCCAGGGCGGACGTGGCCGTTCCCAGCCCGGCCATCAACAGGAACAGCCCGATCCGGCGCGTCATCGGCAAATGAATCCTCCTCCGGCGCATGATCTGAACGGGGGACGCTACCAGGGCCGGGCTTTCGTCCTGGTTAATGGTCCGGTTCGATGGGATGGTGCGAATGCCCGGCAACCCCACCTTGGTGCGGCGTTTTCGCCGGTCCGGACTCTGCTAGGATGTGGGAAAAGAAGGACAAGGGGGAGGGGCGCCATGGACGAGAGCCCGATCCGCGTGCGCCGGTTTCGCGAAATCCTGCTGTGGCCGGTGCAGTTGATGCCGCTGAAGGCGGGCGCGCAAGTCCAGAACCATTGGGAGTGGCTCGGTGGGCCGGACTGTCCCTGGCAGGAGGTGGCGGACGAGTTCACTCAGGACCCCGGCGAATTCAGTGAGCGTCATTACAGCGAGTTCGTGTCCTTCCTGCCCTATGTGCAGCGCTTCCTCTATGGCGAGGGGGAATCGCGCGACCATCGGCCCGGCTATGGAGGTTCTCCGATCCGCGCCTTCCGGCGGCGCGACGTGGCGGCGCTGATGGTCACCCTGCGGCGGGGGCAGGCGCCGCTGCGCTTCGCCATCGCCCATGTCGATCTGCATTTCTTCCACGACGTCGATGTGGCGATCCTCGTCGTCGAGCTGTTCGGCGAGGACATTCCGCTGGACCGCGTGCAGGACACGCTGTTCCGGCTGGGCCGCACCTATCCGCCCGCCTGGGAGCCGGACGGCAGCGCGGCGCAGTGCCCGCACCGCGTCGAATGGATCGGCGCCGACGGCGCCGTGCTCGCCGTCTCCGACTATGAGCGGAAGGCCGATTACCTGTCCTTCGTGTGCCGCCACCGGGCGCCGCGCATCGCCGCCCACTGGTTGTTCCTTCTGCGTCCCCTGGTCCACCACCATTCGGAGGAGACCGGGCTGCTTCGCTACCGCCAGCTCGAATATCAGCGGATGCCGGCCATGGCCTATCTGTCGCTGGACGAGCCGGAACGGCTGGAACGGGCGGATTGGGTGCGGCTGGGCTTCGCCACATCGCCCGGGCCGGGACCCAGCGAGGTGATGCCCTTTGCCCCCGCCTTCCTGGAGGGGTTCGAACAGCGCTACTGCTACGACCGCTACTGGGACCCGCGGGCGCCCGGCGCCTGGACGCGCAGCCGCATCCTGTGCTGTGGCCATTCGCTGGTCATGGTAGGGCCGGAGGGTGACGCCTTCTTCACCGACGCGGAAACCGGGCTGCTCGGCCAGTTCCGGCACCAGTATTTCCTGCTGGGGCTGGTCGTGCATTTCCACCGGGCGGCGCTGGTGATGCTGTCCGACCGGCTGGTGCTGGCGGTCAGCCAGCTCGACATCGGCACCGTGGAGTCGGTGAAGCGGTTCAAGCGCGACATCCGGCAGGTGTTCGAGATCTTCCTGCGCTTCACCCACCGCTACTGGTTCCACGAGCTGTCGATCCAGGGGCCGCTGCGCGACCTGTTCCGCCTGTGGGCCGGGCATCTCGGCACCGACCGCCTCTACGCCGAGGTGCGGGACGAGGTTCAGGACATGTCGGACTATTTGGATAGCGACGGGCTGCGGCGGCAGGCCAACACGGTGCTGCGGCTGACCGTGGTCACGGTGGTCAGCACCATCGGCACGCTGGTCACCGGCTTCCTCGGCATGAATCTGCTCGCCATGGCCGACGACCCACTGCCGACGCGTGTTCTGTTCTTTTTGTTCGTCCTGCTGGCGACGGTCGGTCTGATCGCCTTCAGCGTGATGCGCTCCAAGCGTCTGGCCGACTTCCTGGAAGCGCTGTCGGACGAACGGTTGCCGGGGCGGAGCAAGCTGGCGCTGCTGGCGAAGGTGTGGGAACGCCCGAGTCGCCGCGTCGGACCGCCTTTGTGAGCCGGGGAAAGTCAGTGGACGTGAACTTCGTAGAAAAGCCGGAAGGGTAGGGCGTTGCTTCCCCGGATGGAGATGACGGGCGCCAAAGAACAGGAGAGGGGCAGGAACCAGCCGGCCAAGCTCGCGTTCTTCTCAGCGAAAGCTCCACATTTGGGAGGACGTCATGAGCATCGGCACCATTCTGCTCATCATTTTGATTCTCGTTCTAATCGGCGCGGTTCCGGCCTGGCCGCACAGCCGCGGTTGGGGCTATGGCCCGAGCGGTATCCTCGGCGTGCTGCTGCTGGTCCTGATCGTGCTGCTGCTGATGGGCCGCATCTGACGGGTAAACCGTCCGGGCAACCCGACGCGCGGGCGCCGTTCCCGTTCCGCCACCGGCTTCTGGGCGTCACGCTCCGGGGCTGCGGCCGGGACGGGAACGGCGCCCGTTGCGCATGACGAACATCAGCCAGCCGATCGGCCCCAAAATCAGAACCATCACCACCCAGCCGGCCCGCGGGCCGAAGGGGCAGCGCGTGCCGGGCGGGGGACGCCACGGGCCGCCGCGCCGTGACAGCATCACGTGGAGGAGGGGCGCGCCGTAAAGGGCGAACAGGATCAACCAGGGTGCGAAGTCTTGTGCCATGGCGGCATGCTACCCCAGAACGGGTGGCCGCTCCCACCACGGAGCGTCGGGAACCGCGCCGTGGGCGCTTGTTCGATGATGTGTCCAAATGGTAATACCGCAACGCAGAGATGGACTTCATGCGTATGAGGCATGATTGCACCGCAGCGTGGCGGACGATTATCCTCAGCGGTGTCCGATATGCCGAAAGGCGGATATCATGGCGGTTGAGATCGAACGGCGCTTTCTGGTGCGGAGGGACATCCGTCCCCTGTGCCGAAACGGCCTGTCCATCGTCCAGGGCTATCTGCCTTCTGACGATGGCCGCACGGTGCGGGTCCGGGTGGCCGGGCCGGACGCCACGCTGACCGTCAAAGGCCCCCGTCGCGGCCTGTGTCGCGAGGAGGTCGAACACCAACTCCCCCTCGACCTCGCCCTGGGTCTGCTGCGTCACAGTTGCCGTGGCGGCCTGATCGAGAAGACCCGCCACCTCATCCATCACCATGGTCTCTGCTGGGAAGTCGACGTGTTCGGCGGCGAGAACGCCGGTCTGGTGATCGCCGAGGTCGAACTGTCCCATCCCGACCAAGTCGTTCCGCTTCCCGATTGGGTGGGGGCGGAGATCACGCACCGGGCGGCCTACAGCAACTCCGCCTTGTCGCGCAGCCCGATCCGCCACTGGGTCAGCGCGGCTTAACTGCCCTCCCGGAAAAAAGAAGCCCCGGTCCGAAGGGGGACCGGGGCCAAGGCTGCGTGGATGACTGTGTGCAGCGCAGCAATCCGCGTGCCAGATTGTGCGGACACTCTGGCGATGCGCCGAAAGGGGAACGCAGCCCGGCGCCGTCCTGTTGCAAAAGGGCCGTCCGGATGGGCGGCGGTCAACGGCGAACGGGAGTCTGGCACGATGACTCAGTACGAGAACCGGTGGAAGGACGAGGCCCGCAACGTGGACGAGGACGACCGCCGCGACGTCCGCGACCGCAACGAATTTGGGCGCAGCGCCTACGGCGCAGGCGGTTATCCCCGGAGTGATTACGAAAGCGGCGGTTCCGGCGGACGCGATCCCAGCCGCCGCTGGGGCAGCGACTGGGGCCACGCCGAGCGCGGATGGCATCGCGACGACCGCGGGTGGGATGACCGGGTGCGGGGTGAGCGCTATCGCGACGAGCCCGTCGGCATGGCGCGGGAGCGCAACTTCTGGGAGCAGGCCGGTGACGAGGTCGCCTCCTGGTTCGGCAACGACGACGCCGAGCGCCGCCGCGAGGAGGACGAGCGGCGCGCCCAGTTCCGCGGCCGCGGCCCACGGGGCTACACCCGGTCGGACGAGCGAATCCGCGACGATCTGAACGACCGGCTGACCGACGACCCCTATCTCGATGCCTCCGACATCACGGTGTCCGTGTCGGCTGGCGAGGTCACGTTGGACGGCACGGTGGACGACCGCATGGCGAAGCGCCGCGCCGAGGATCTGGCCGACGCCATCTCCGGCGTCCGTCACGTCCAGAGCAATCTGCGCCTTCGCGAGCCGGGGGGCACCATGGCTTTCTGATCGGGTGCCGGCCTCCGAGGCGCTGCGAGACGCCCCCGCTCCATCCGGTGCGGGGGCGTCTCGCGCGTGCGCTCAATGGGCGGCGGTGCTGCCGGCGTCTTCGGCCATAAAGGGGCTGTACTGCTTGTCCACCGACTGGATGTGCTCGATGAACCATTCCTTCAGGAGGAGGATCAGGTCGATGCGCAGCATCATCTCGTTGCTGTCGTCATCGTCCAGGGTCAGTTTGTGCACCTCGTCGATGAAATAGCGGTGCGCGGCCCGGTGGGCGTCGAGGCCGGGATAGCCCTGCTGCTCCATCAGCGCCTCCTCCCGCTCGAAATGCACGGTCGTGTATTCCTGCAAGCCCCCCAGCAGCCCGGACAGGCTGTCACGGTCCTTCTCCGCGATCCCGGCCTTCAGCAGCCGGTTGAACATGTCGAGCAATTTTCGGTGGTCGTCGTCGAGAATTTCGACGCCGACGCTCATCGATTTATCCCAGGCAACATGTTGCATCGGATCAATCCTTTCAGAGGGCCGGGTCAGGCGAGTATAGGGGGGCGGAAATCTTGTATTGCGATGTTAAAACCGGCAACCGCGGCGGCACAAGCGGCAAAAAACCGCAGGCCGGAGGTTGCGCCGCACCCTGTTGATCTTGCGGGCCGGCAAAGGATGTGCTTCCCCGCGCGCCGTCCAGGCATTATGAAAATGCCAGGGATCTGCGGAGTTCGGGACGATGGCGCTGCTGGACGATATTCTGGAGAAGAAGCGGGTTCTGGACGACGCCCGGCCGATGCCGCTGACGGTGGTCCGCGATCTGGCCGACCGATTCGAGCGCGGCCTGACCACCGCCTGCCTCCTTGTCGAGGGGGTGGAACTGTCCTCCGAGGACATCCGCATGGTGTTGGACCGCGGCGCGGTGCTTCGCAGCCGTCCGGCCGAGCCGCAGCGCCTCGCGCTCAACCACCGCGCCGCGCTGGAACTGATGGCTCGCCTGTCCTTCCAGGGCGGCGGGGTGGTGACGGAGCGCACCATCGCGGCCTTCCACGGCGTGCTCTATCAGGGGATCGACACGAACGCCGGGCGCTACCGGGACGGCGCGCTGAAGGACGACGCCGGGGCTTCGCCCGATCCGGCGAAGGTGCGGGTGTCGATGTCGGCGCTGTCCGGCTGGCTGCGCCGGACGGAAGCGGGGCCGGAAGCCGCCTTCGAGGCGCATCACCGGCTGATGAGCGTCCGACCCTTCTTCCAAGGCAACGCCGCGACCGCGCTTCTGCTGTGCAATCTGATCCTCAACCGCGCCGGTTTCCCGCCGGTGGTGATCACGGACGAGGATCGCGAGATGTACGCCGCGATGGTCGAGCGCGCCTGGTCGCTCGGCGACAAGACGCCGTTCCGCGACCTGATGATGCGCCTTCTCGATCGCAGCCTGAATCTGTGCCTGCGCAGCGCCGCCCGCGCCCTTCGCGACTTCGAACCGGCCGACGAGGATGAGCACGGCTTCGACGGCGACCATGACGAGGGCTATGGCCGGCGCCCCTGACGGGGTTTGACGGTCAGCCTCGAGCCGGCAGCAGCAGGCGCGACGGGCGGGCGCCGCCGCCGTGGATGAGCAGGGTGATCGGCTGCGCGTCCACCAGCCGGGTTTCGCCCGGCTCGGCCCCCGTCCCCGGATTGATGGGGTAGGCCGGGAAGCAGGACCCGGCGAGGCTGAGGCGCAGCGCGCTTCCGGTGGGCAGGGTCGCGCAGAGCGCGCGCAGGGCCACCGGCATTGGACGCTGCTCGCCGCCCGGTTCGACCCGCGCGTGGCCCTGGCTGAGCGGCAGGACGCGCCCGTCGGGCAGCACGGCGGACAGGACGGCGCTGACGTCGAAGGACGGGGCGTCCGCCTCCACCCAGATTTCCAAAGCGGCGAGGCCGGACAGCGTCAGCGGCGCGGTGAGCGGCGCGGTGTCGTAGACCGCCACGTCGGGGCGGGCGTCTGCGGCGGCGCGGTCGCGTGGGCCGGCATCGGGCACCGCGTGACCGCCCACGGTGGGCACTGGATCACGCGGATCGTGGACCAGCACGTCGAGGAACGCTTCGTCCGGAGCATCGTCGCGCAGGGCACCGCCGCGCCGCGTGGCGAGTCCGTCGCTCGACAGATGCAGCGGCTGTGCGGCGGGCGGCAGGGCCGGCAGGTCGCGCCAGCGGCGTTCCAGAACGTCGAACAGACGGATCAGCCCGCCGCGCTCCGCGCCGTTCATCTCCCCTTTCAGGAAGCGCTCGAACCAGCCGAGTTGCAGGGCGTCGAAGGACGGCACGTCGGACGGCTTCAGGCTGTCGAGCCCGGCATGGACCGCCACCCCGTGGCGATCCCAGGGGCCGACCAGCAGGCGGACGGTGCCGTCGCTGCCAGCGGACAGGGCCTCGTGCGCCGCCAGCGTGCCGGTCAGGCGCGGGTCGTGCCAGCCGCCGATCTGAAGGACGGAGACCTCACCGATACCGCCGGAAAGGGCGTGGCGGGGGGACAGTTCGTCCCAGCTTCCGCCAGGGCCGGGCGTGGTCAGCCAGTCGTCGTAATGGCAATGCCGTGCGTAATCTCGCAGCACTCGCGGGCGGGATGGAATCTCGTCGTCCAGCGGCAGGCTGCGGATCGCCTCCAGGAGCGCGCGGTAGGCCGCGCCATCCTCCAGCCGGCGGGCGGACTCCGCTGCGCAGTGCAGCGCCCAACCCATCGCGTCGGCCAGCCGGAAGGCCCCACCCTCCGTCGCCCAGTCGGTGAACACGTCCCAGCCGGCCAGCGCCGGGACCACCGCGCGCAACGCGGCGGGCCGCTCGGCCAGAGCAAGGAGCTGCGCCATCCCGGCGTAGCCGCTGCCGTACATGCCCACCGTACCATTGGAACCGGGCAAGGAAGCCGCCCAGGCCACCGCGTCGGCGCCGTCCTCGCGCTCCGCCTCGAAGGGGCGGAATCGGCCCTCCGACGTGCCGCGACCGCGCACGTCCTGCACCACGACGACATAACCACGGGCGGCGTACCAGCGCGGGTGCGCGTAATGGCTGGTCATCGCCGTGCGCCGCCCGCAGGCCAGACGCAGCAGCAGGACCGGCCAGGGGCCGACCCCGTCGGGGCGGTAGAGGTCGGCGTCCAGCCGCACACTGTCGCGCGTCCGCATGGAAACGGTTTCGGGAGGCCGGACGGCCAGGAGGGGCGGCTGTTCGAGAATCACCGGGGCCATATGGGTCATGGGGCGCCCTGCCGAGCAACTGTGACCGGCAACTCTCGCAAGCGCTGTGCCATGACCGGTCCAAACCCTCTCCTTCCTGGGGAGAGGGCCGGGTGAGGGGGATTTACGCCCGGCAGGGCGGAGAAAAGCTCCTGTCCTGCGGCGGTGGCCGCTTTCGGCGCCCCCTCATCCTGACCTTCTCCCCAGGGGGGAGAAGGACCTGTGTTGCGCTGCCTTCGCACAAACGATGGGCAGACGCCTTTCCTGAAGGCGCTTTTACGAATCGTAGCTCATCAGCGAGACGCTGGGCACGTCCAGCTTGTCTCGGCCGTTGAGGAAGGTCAGCTCGACCAGGAAGGCGGCGGCGCGGACGTCGGCGCCGACGCGGCGCAGCAGGCTGATCGCCGCGGCCATGGTGCCGCCGGTCGCCAGCAGATCGTCGAGGACGACCACGCGCTGGCCGGGCTTCACGGCGTCGGCCTGAACCTCGATGGTGTCGGTGCCGTATTCCAGGTCATAGGAATGGGCGACCTTGTCGCCGGGCAGCTTGCCGTGCTTGCGCACCATGATGAAGCCGGTGCCGAGCGCCAGGGCCAGCGGGGCGGCGATCAGGAAGCCGCGGGATTCGATGCCCACCAGCAGTTCCGGCTTGTGCGGGCGCAGCGCCTCGGCGAGCTGGTCCACCGCTTCCTTCCACGCCTCGGCGTGAGCCAGCAGCGGGGAGATGTCGTAAAAAAGGATGCCGGGCTTGGGGAAGTCGGCGATGCCGCGGATGTGGTTCTTCAGATCGATGGGGTTCGGCATGGTGAAAAGGTTCCTGTGCAACGGCGGCGCCATACTATCGGGGCGGCCGCCCGCGTGCAAACCACCGCTGTGCGGCTGTTTTTCCCCGGCTTGAGGTTGACCATCGGGGGGGCTTGCGGCCAAGTTCCTCTCCACAAGCATGAGCATCGCCGCATGGCGGCACCGGAAGGGAAGGGCAGGACGGGGCATGGCGCGCGAAAGGGCGTGGTTGGAATCGTCGCGCGCCGGCGACGGTGAGTGGCGGCTGACGGCTCTCGGCCATTGGGATTTGAAGGCCGCCGGGTCCCTGTCGGGCACGCTCGACCGCTTCGCGCTGGACGGCGGCGGGGCGGTCAGCCTCGACCTGTCGCGGCTGGACGCCATGGACACGGTGGGGGCCTATCTGCTGTCCGCCCTGTCCGACCGGCTGAAGGCGGCGGGCCACGGCGTCGATCTGGCCGCCATCCGCCCGGAGCACGCCGCCCTGTTCGACGCCGTGCGCGAGGTCGGTCCCCCGCCGGTCGAGCGGGCGGCGACGCACCACCCGATCCTCGACATGCTGGAGCGCACCGGTCGCACCGCCGTGGATGGGCTGCGCGAGGGGCGGGACCTGCTGTCCTTCCTCGGCCTCATCGCGATCACCTTCGGGCGGCTGATCGTCAATCCGCGGCGGCTGCGCTTCCGCTCGGTGATGTTCCACATCGAGCAGACCGGGCTGAACGCCCTGCCGATCCTCGGGCTGCTGTCCTTCCTGATCGGCGTGGTGCTGGCCTTCCAGGGGGCGGACCAGCTTCGCCGCTTCGGGGCGGAGCTGTTCGTGGTCAACCTGCTGGGTGTGTCCATCCTGCGCGAGATCGGCATCCTGATGACCGCCATCATCGTGGCGGGGCGCTCCGGCTCCGCCTTCACCGCGCAGATCGGCACCATGAAGGTGAACCAGGAGGTGGACGCCATAAGCACGCTGGGGCTGGACGTGGTGGAGCTTCTGGTGGTGCCGCGCGCGCTGGCCCTGATGATCACCCTGCCGCTGCTGGCCTTCTACGCCGACATCATGGGGCTGTTCGGCGGTGCGGTGATGAGCTACGCGACGCTGGACATCACCTTCGGGCAGTTCATCCGCCAGCTTCACGGCGCCGTCACCCTGCCGCATTTCCTGGTTGGACTGGTGAAGGCGCCGGTCTTCGCGCTGGTGATCGCCATGGTCGGCTGTTACGAGGGGCTGAAAGTCTCCGGCAGCGCCGAGAGCGTGGGCACGCTGACCACCAAGTCGGTGGTGGAGTCCATCTTCTTGGTGATCGTCCTGGACGCGGTGTTCTCCGTCCTGTTCTCCTTCCTCAGGCTGTGAGGGACCGTGGCGCCGTTTGACGACAGACAACCGGATGCGCAGGACGCGGTGATCCGCGTGCGCGGGCTGGTCACGCGCTTCGGCCCGCAGGTGGTCCATGACGGGCTCGACCTCGACGTGCGGCGGGGGGAGGTGCTGGGCGTGGTCGGCGGGTCGGGCACCGGCAAGTCGGTCCTGCTCAAGGAAATCCTCGGGCTGATCCGACCGGCGGACGGCCGGATCGAGCTTCTCGGCCGCGACACCGCCGACCTGCCGGAGGCGGAGCGGGTGGCGCTCCAGGCGCGCACCGGCGTGCTGTTCCAGAACGGCGCCCTGTTCAGCTCCATGACCGTGGCGCAGAACGTGATGGTTCCCTTGCGCGAGCACACCGACCTGTCAGCGGCGCTGGCGGCGGAGATCGCGCGGGTCAAGATCGCCATGTCCGGCCTGCCGCCCAACGCCGGGGCGAAGTTCCCGTCGGAGCTGTCGGGCGGCATGATCAAGCGCGCCGGGCTGGCCCGCGCGCTGGCCCTCGATCCTGACATCCTGTTCCTCGACGAACCGACGGCCGGTCTGGACCCCATCGGCGCCGCCGCCTTCGACCAGCTGATCCGCAACCTGCAGCGCAGCCTGGGGCTGACCGTCTTCATGGTCACCCATGACCTGGACAGCCTGACCTCGATCTGCGACCGCATCGCCGTGCTGGTGGGCAAGAAGATTCGCGTGGGCACGCTGGAGGAGCATCTCCGCGACCCGCATCCCTGGATTCACGACTATTTCCACGGACCGCGCGGCCGCGCCGCGCGCCATGCAGAAAGCTGACCGGACGCCATGGAAACCCGCACCAGCTACATCCTCGTGGGCAGCTTCGTGTTGGCCTTGCTCGCCGGCCTCTTCGTCTTCACGGTATGGGTCGCCAAGATCCAGCTGGAGGAGACGCGCCAGCCCTATTACATCTACTTCACCGGCTCGGTGACGGGTTTGCAGGAGGGCAGCCCGGTGCGCTACCGCGGCATTCCCGTGGGCACGGCGACCGACATCCGCCTAGACCCCAACGACGTCAGCCGCGTGCGCGTGCGGATCGAGGTGCAGGAAGGCACGCCGATCAAGACCGACTCCATCGCCTCGCTGGAGGTTCAGGGCATCACCGGCGGCGCCTACGTCCAGATTTCCGGCGGCACGGAGATGAGCGAGCTTCTGCGCACGGCGCATGACGGCGGCATTCCGGTGATCCCGTCGCGCCCGTCGTCGCTCACGGTCTTCGTCGACGCCGCCCCGCAGCTTCTGAACCGCGCGCTGGACCTGACCAACCGGGTGGCCGACCTGCTGACCCCGCAGAACCAGGCCGCCATCGCCGAGATCCTGGCGAACACCCGCGACCTGACCGGCGAGCTGGCCCGCGCCAGCCAGGGGCTGGACACGACGCTCGCCCAGGCCAACCGGACGCTCCAGGGCTTCGAGACGGTCGGGCCGCAGCTCGGCCAGACGATGGAGCAGGCGCAGCGCACCCTGGCCGCGGTGGAGAGCGGCACCAAGACGCTGACCGGTGACCTGAACACGCTGGCCGGATCGCTGAACAAGACCGCCAACCAGCTCAACGCCATGATCGGCGAGAACCGCGGGGCGATCCGCGACTTCACCGGCGGCGGGCTGTATGAGCTGACCTTGCTGATCTCGCAGTTGCGCGACCTGTCGGGGCAATTGTCCCGCGTCGTGACGCGGATCGAGAACGACCCGTCGAACTTCCTGTTCGGCGGAACCCGCCAGGGCGTGGAGGTGCGTGGACGATGACGAGCCGTTTTGTGACGAGCCGTTTGATGAAGGGAGTGGGGGCGGCGTTGCTGACGGTCGGCCTGATGACCGGCTGCGCGGCGCTGAACCCCACCGCGCCCCGCCTCTACACGCTGACGCCGGGAACCGTGGCGGAGTCCGGACTGCCGCCGGTGCGCTGGCAGTTGCTGGTGGAGCCTCCGGCCGCCAGCGCCGGGATCGACACGCCGCGCATCGCGGTCACCCGCTCCGCCACCGCGCTCGACTACTTCGCCGGGGTGTCCTGGGCCGATCGGGCGCCGAACATGGTGCAGGGGCTGATCGTCCAATCCTTCGAGGACAGCCGGCGGATCGTCTCGGTCGGGCGGGATTCCGCGGGCTTGCGCTCCGACTTCCTGTTGAAGACGGAGTTGCGCGATTTCCAGGCGGAATTCAGCGACGCCAGCGCTGCGGCACCGGACCGGGTGCGGGTGCGGCTGTCGGCCAAGCTGGTCGCCATGCCCAACCGGACCATCGAGGCCGGCGAGACCTTCGACGCCGTGGTCCCGGTGCGCGGGTCGGATTTCACCGACGTGATCGCCGCCTTCAACACGGCGCTGGGTCAGGTGGAAGGCGCGCTGGTGGATTGGACCCTGCGGCGGGGCGAGGCGGTGTTCCGTGCAGATGCCGGCCGCACCAACGCGGCGGGCGTCCGTTAAGGAAAGCGCTTGCTATGCGTACAAAGCCTCATACGTAATAGGGGTCTGGGAAGGGCAGGGGCTGACGGGGCAGAGCATCCGATGATGGAGCTTTCGGAGCTTTCGCGCGACGAATTGCAGGCGATGTCGGAGGCCGCGCGGGAGGTCCGGCAGTGCCAGCGCGTGCTCGCCAAGACCGGCGACACGGTGGTGGGGGAACTGCTGCGCGGGCACGGCACGCTCTACGAATGGCGCCATTACCCGCCGGGCGACGTCTATGACGCCGAGTATCACGCCCAGTACTATTATCATTGCCACCCCGAGGACGAGCGGCCCGACGGCGAGCACGGGCACTTCCACACCTTCCTGCGTCCGCTGGGCATGCCGCCGGGCATGGGGCCGCTGCCGCTGCGGGATTACGAGGAGCCTGACAACCCCAACGACGCGCTGTCCCATCTGGTGGGGATCGCCATGGACGTGGCGGGGCAGCCGGTGCGCCTGTTCACGACGAACCGCTGGGTAACGGGGGAGACGTGGTACGCGGCCGACGACGTGATCCGCATGCTCGACAGCTTCACCGTCGACCACGCGCGTCCGTCCTGGCCGGCGAACCGCTGGATCACCGCGATGATTCGGCTGTTCCGGCCCCAAATCATAAGCCTGCTGCACGAACGTGACCGGACGGTCGCCGCCTGGAGCGACCGCCATCCGGACAGCTGGGTCTACGAGGATCGGACGCTGGAGGTCACGTCGCAGATTCTGATCTCGGTGGAGGAGCAGATCGCGACGGTGGAGCACGCGCTGCGCGGCGTGCGGCGGCGGTCCTCCGTGCTGCCGGAGCCGCCGCGTTTCGTCACGCCGTAACGCACCGTGGGGAGGCTGCCGCCGGTCACACCGGCAGCAGCGCCTTGCCCGTGATGCCCGGAATCTGCCGGGCCTGGGCCATCACCGCCTTCTGAACCTTCTCGAAGGCGCGCACCTCCAACTGGCGCACGCGCTCGCGCGAGACGTGGAAGTGCTGGCTCAGCTCCTCCAGGGTCAGCGGCTCCTCGCGCAGGCGGCGGGCCACCAGGATCTGCCGCTCGCGGTCGTCCAGAACGCCCAGCCCCAGCTTGAGGAACTGCTGCCGGCGCTTGCGCTCCTGCGCGCCAGCCAGGATCGCCTCCTGGTCGGGGCCCTCGTCGGCGAGAAGGTCCAGCCATTCGCTGTCGCCGTCCTCGGCCAGGGTGGCGTTGAGCGAGCGGTCGGTGCCCAGTCGGCGGTTCATCTCGATCACGTCGGCCTTGGAAACGTCCAGCTCCGTCGCGATGCTCTCCACCGCTTCCGGAGACAGGTCGCCGCCGAAGGTGCCGTTCTCGGCGTCCTGCAGCTGCGCCTTCAGCCGGCGCAGGCTGAAGAACAGCTTCTTCTGGGCCGCCGTGGTGCCGATCTTCACCAGCGACCAGTTGTGCAGCACATACTCCTGGATCGCCGCGCGGATCCACCAGGAGGCGTAAGTGGCGAAGCGGAAACCCTTGTCGGGGTCGAACTTCTGCGCCGCCTGCATGACGCCGACGTTGCCCTCGGCGATCAGGTCGGACAGCGGCAGGCCGTAGCCCTGATAGCCGCGGGCCATTTTGAAGACGAGCCGGAGGTGGCTGCCGATCAGCTTGTCGAGGGCGCGGCGGTCCTGCCGCTCCCGCCAGCGGATGGCGAAGTCGCGTTCCTGCTCGGGGGTGAGGTAGTCGTACTTGCGGGTTTCTTTTAGAAAGAGGGTGAGGGGTTCGCCAGAAACTGCCAGTTCCGTCAAAGAGCTTCTCCTGATTCCGGCATCCTCGGGAAACACCCTGCAATGGACCGATGCCCCCCGGCCCGGCTGGCCGGCGGGGCCATCGGAGCGGGGTTGGATCGGCTGTGGCCCAGGGCCGGCCGTGAATGTGTGGATGTCGGCAAGAGCTTAGAAATAAGAGGTCGCGGCGGCGGTTCAAGGGGGGCGGGGAAAGAAAGTATCCGCAGCCGGAAAATGGGAACTCCCCTGGACAGACCGCGTTGGGGGTCGGTTGGGCCGGCTGGAATCGGCCCTGTGAGCGCCAACGGAGGACCGCGGCCATGGACCTCGATCCGCTGCTTCTGTCACGAATCCAGTTCGCTTTCGTGATTTCTTTTCACATTCTTTTCCCATCTTTTACGGTGGGGCTCGCCTGCTGGATAGCGGTTCTGGAAGCGCGGTGGCTGATCACCGGCAAGGCGCTGTACCGCAGCCTGTCGGAATTCTGGACGCGGATCTTCGCCATCTCCTTCGGCATGGGCGTCGTCTCGGGAATCGTGATGACCTACCAGTTCGGCACGAACTGGAGCCGCTGGTCAGACATCGTCGGCAACGTGCTGGGGCCGCTGATCCAGTACGAGGTGGTGACCGCCTTCTTCCTCGAGGCCGCCTTCCTCGGCATCCTCCTGTTCGGACGGGACCGCGTGCCGCGGGGCATCCATTTCCTGGCTGCCGTGCTGGTGGCGACGGGGACGGTCCTCTCCTCCTTCTGGATCCTGTCGGCGAACAGCTGGATGCACACCCCGGCCGGGGCGGAGCTGCGCGACGGGCGGTTCTTCGTCACCGACTGGTGGGCGGTGGTCTTCAACCCATCCTTCCCCTACCGTCTCGCCCACATGCTGACGGCGATGTTCCTGACCACCGGATTCGTGGTGGCCGGCATCAGCGCCTTCTATCTGCTGCGCAACCGTTTCCTGGAGCACGCGCGGGTCGGGCTCAGCATGTCGCTGGCGCTCATCACCGTCCTGGCGCCCTTGCAGATCTTCCTGGGCGACCTGCACGGGCTGAACACGCTGGAGCATCAGCCGGCCAAGATCGCCGCCATGGAGGGCCATTGGGAGGGCGGGGCGCGGGCGCCGCTGATCCTGTTCGCCATCCCCGACAACGAGGCGGAGACCAACCACGCCGAAATCGCCATTCCCGCCCTGTCGAGCCTGATCCTGACCCACGACTGGGACGGGGTGGTCCCCGGCCTGAAGAGCTTCCCGGTGGAGGACCGGCCCAACCCGGAGATCCTGTTCTGGACCTTCCGCATCATGGTGGCGATCGGCATGGTCATGCTGACGGTGGGGCTGATCCATCTCGTGCAGCGGGTGCGCGGGAAACTCTATAGCCCGAACTGGTTCCACAAACTGCTCGTCGGCTGCATGCCGCTGGGCTTCATCGCCATCCTCGCCGGCTGGTTCACCACCGAGATCGGGCGCCAGCCCTGGGTGGTCTACGGGATGATCCGCACGGCGGACGCGGTCACTCCGGCGCTGACCGGCGGGGCGGTGCTGACCTCGCTGATCGTGTTCATGGTGGTCTACACGATCATCTATGGGGCCGGGACCTACTACCTGTTCCGCTTGCTGACCATCGGTCCGGCGCGGTTGATCGACGAGGATCTGGAGGTCCCGGCGGTGGCGCAGGGCCACCAGCCGAAGCGGCCCCTGTCGGTGCCCGGCGAATCCATCGAACCCGCGGAGTGACGTCCATGGAAGGCAGCCTGCTGACCCTCGCCTGGGTCGCCATCGTCGGTTTCGCCGTCTTCATGTATGTGCTGATGGACGGCTTCGACCTCGGCATCGGCATCCTCTACCCCTTCGCCCCCAGCGAGGAGGCGCGGGACGTGATGATGAACTCCGTGGCGCCGGTCTGGGACTTCAACGAGACGTGGCTGATCCTCGGCGGGGCGGGGCTGTTCGCGGCCTTTCCCATCGCCTACGCCGTCGTTCTGCCGGCCATGTATCTGCCGCTCCTGCTCATGCTGATCGCGCTGATCTTCCGCGGCGTCGCCTTCGAGTTCCGCTTCAAGGCGCGGAGCAGCCGCCATTTGTGGAACAAGGCCTTCTTCCTGGGCTCGCTGCTCGCGACCTTCGCGCAGGGGGTGGTTCTCGGCTCCTTCATCCAGGGGATCGAGGTGGAGGGGCGGAACTTCGCCGGGACCATGCTGGACTGGCTGACCCCCTTCAGCCTGTTCTGCGGCGTGGCCCTGATCGCCGGCTACGCGCTGCTGGGGAGCACGTGGCTGATCTGGCGGACCATCGGCATTCTGCAGGACTGGTGCTTCCGCGTGGCGCGGCGGCTCCTCATCGTGGTGCTGGTTCTGGTCGCGGCGGTCAGCCTGTGGACACCCTTCCTGGACGCCTCCATCGCCGCGCGCTGGTTCTCGGTTCCCAACATCCTGCTGCTGTCGCCGGTGCCGCTGATGGTCGGCTTCCTCGCCTTCGGCCTGTGGCGGGCGCTGGACGAGGGGCGGGAGGTGCTTCCCTTCGCCTTCGCCATGGGGCTGTTCGCCCTGTCCTATCTGGGGCTGGCGATCAGCCTGTGGCCGGTGCTGATCCCGCCGGGGATCACCGTGTGGCAGGCGGCGGCCCCGCCGGAAACCCAGGTCTTCCTGCTGATCGGCATGGCCTTCCTGATTCCCACGATCCTGATCTACACCGCCTACAGCTATTGGGTTTTCCGCGGCAAGGTAACGGGCGCCATCGGTTATCATTGATGGCGGCGAACATTGAGAAACCGCCCAACGCTGGCGTACAACAGCCGACCATCTTCGACGGAGACCGCACCATGACCCCAGACACCGCCCCGGACATCAGCTTCGCCGAGGTGATGCTGCGCAAGGGCGCGGAGCTGCTGCAGGACACGCTTCCGCAGGACGCGGCGGAGGAGGCGGTCAACGTCATGGCGCGCCGTCTCGCCATCGCAGCGACGATGGACGCTCCGCTGGTCGTCCACGCCGAGGGCGGCGGGCGGCCCGAGATGTTCGAGGAGGCGATGCGGCTGGCCGGAGTCTCCGCCGGGGAGCGCGCCGCCGCCCTGGCCGAGGCCCGGCAGGCCGAGCGCGCCGTGGTGTTCGAGTTCGACGGCACCGGCCCGCTGACCGGCAACCGCGTGGTCGCCGCGGTGATTCGTCCGGAGGACCGGCTGGACCTTCTGGAGGCCTACATCGCCATCGGGCGCCTGCGTGATGGGACCGCCCAGGTGACCGTCGCCCCGGCGACCCTGCGCCTCGACGCCCGCGCGCTGGCGGAGACGCTGGCGCTGATCGGTCCGGCGGCGCAGCACAGCCTCAACGCCGCCAACGCCGCCATGGCCCACGCGGCGAACATCACCGCTTTGCCGGGGCATGAGCTGGACAGCATGCCGGGCGCCCTGGTCGCGCTCTACTGGCATGCCTTCTGCCTGTCCTCGGCCCGCACCCGGCTGCGCCCCACCGGGCCCAACGCGCCGACCCTGCATTGAGCGCCGGGAGTCAGCGCATGAGGGTGCTGTTCCGTGCCGACGCCGGGGCGTCCATCGGGGCCGGGCATGTCATGCGCTGCCTCGCGGTGGCGGAAGCCGTGCAGGAGATGGGCGGCGATGCGTTGTTCGCCGCGGCGAGCCTGCCACCGGCTTTGGAGGATCGTCTTCGGGCAGCCGGAATCGCGGTTCGCCGGATCGCCGCGGACGCCGGCAGCGCCGCCGACCTTGCCGCGACGCGCGCCATCGCGGCGGAAGCCGGCACCGCGGCCATCGTGCTGGACGGTTATGGATTCTCCGAAGGCTGGCGGGCCGGGCTTGCCGGGACGGGGCTGCCCATCCTGGCCTTCGACGACGCCGGAACGGGGGAGCCGATTCACGCTGGGCTGATCGTCAACGCCGTGCCGGACGCCGCGTCGCTGCCCTACCGTAAGGGCAACCCCGACGCCCGGCTGCTGCTCGGCCCCGTTCACGCACCGTTGCGGCGGGAGGTGCGGGAGGCCGCGGCGGCGGCCAAGCCACCGCTTGAGGAACGCTGCGGCCTGCTGGTCACCTTCGGCGGCGCCGACCCGCTGGGGCTGACGGCTCCGGTGATCGAACGCCTCGCGCCGCGCCTGCCGCCCGGCGTTTGGCTGGATGTGGCGATCGGCGGGGCGGTGCGCGACGCGGCGGCGGTGGAAGCCGCGGCGGGGCGTTTCAAAGACAGCGTGCGGCTGCACCGCGACACGCCGCGCATGGGGCACCTGATGGCGCAGGCCGGGCTGGCCGTCTCGGCGGCGGGCACCACGACGGGGGAACTGGCGGCCATAGGCACGCCCGCCGTCCTCGTCACCATCGCCGACAACCAGTTGGAGGCCGCCCGCCAGTCGGAGGCTCTGGGCTGGTGCGCTCTGGTGGCCGGGCAGACCGAGGGTGCTCCGGAGCGGATCGCTGACGTGGCTCTGGAGCTTTGGGCCGACCCGGTGCGGCGGGGGACCATGGCGGGCAAGCTGGCGGGGATCGTCGATGGCCAGGGTGCCTTGCGCATCGCGCGGGCGCTGGCGGAGGCGATCACCCCGCGGTGAAGCCGCCGTCCACGGGCAGCACCGTCCCGGTCACCCAGCGCCCACTGTCGGCCAGCAGATAGGCCACCGCGTCGGCCACGTCCTGCGGCGCGCCGTAGCCCAGCGGGTGGGCGGCGGCGAGCGCGGCGTTCTGCTCTGCCGGCAGCATGGCGAACTGCTTCTCCGCCTTGGCGCCCAGCACCACCGCCGGGGCGACCACATTGACGCGGATGCGCTTGTCGGCCAGTTCCAGCGCCAGCGATTGCGCCACCGAGACCAGCGCCGCCTTGCTCGCAGCGTAGAGCGAGCGGCCCTTCTGGCCCTTCAGCCCGGCGACCGACCCGACATAGACGATCGACCCGCCGCCCGGCGCGACGACGCCCTTCTGGTGGAAGCCGCGCGCCAGCATCAGCGACGCCCCGACGTTCAGCGTGAAATAGCGGTCGAACTGCGCCCGGTTGACCTGCCGCAGCACGGAGTAGCCCTGCTCCGACGCGGAATGGACCAGCCCGGCGAAGGGACCGCCCAACTCCGCCAGCCCCTTCATCCAGCCGGGGATGGCGTCGAGGTCGGTCAGGTCGAAGGGGACGACGCTGTGCCGCTCCGGCCCGTCCAGCAGGGCGCGGGTGGCCTCCAACGCGTCGGCGCGTCGGCCGACCAGAGTGAGGGCAGCGCCCAACCCAGCCAGCGCCCGGCAGATCTCGCGGCCGATGTCGCTGTCGGATGAGGCTCCGGTCACCAGCAGGCGCCGTCCCGTGAGGTCGAGCGGGTTGCGCATGGTCCGGCGGCTCAGGGGGTCAGCAGGGGGAAGTCGTCGGGGATCTCCTGCACCTCCGGCGCGGGGATCGGCCCGACGTCGGCCACCACGGCGCCCCAGGACCAGCCGACGCCGAAGCCGGCCAGCAGCATCTTGCGCGTGCCGGTGGACAGCGCTTCGCCCAGCCGGTGGCTGACGGCCAGCGGGATGGAGGCGGAGCTGGTGTTGCCGAAGTCGTGCATGTCCACGAGGAATTTTTCCGGCGGGAACTTGGTCTTCTTGCGCAGATGCTCCAGCATGAAGGCGTTGGCTTGGTGCATCACGCAGAGGTCGATGTCCTCCACCCCCACGCCGGCGAACTCCAGCGTCTCGCGGATCAGCGGCGGCACGGCGCGCAGCGTGAAGGCGAACACCTCCGCCCCGTTCAGCGACAGGCGCGAGTCGGTGAACATCCGTTCCTGCTTGTCCGCCGGCCAGGGCTCACGTCCCGGCACCAGCGAGTTGCGGCGTCCGCCGGCCTTGACCCAGATGTTCCTGGCCCCGCCGCCGTCAGTGCCGACGACGACGTGGATCGGCGCGGCCCCCTGGCTGACCTCCAGAGCCACGGCCCCGCCCGCGTCGCCGAACAGCGGCAGGGTCGAGCGGTCGCCCGGCACGAGGTGTCGCGAGCTGGTGTCGCCGCACAGAACGATGGCCCGTCGGCCCGTCGATCCGCCGAGCAGCCGCCCGGCCATCCACAAGCCATAGACGAAGCCGGAACAGCCCAGATTGACGTCGAAGCAGGCCGCCCCCGTCCCCAGCCCCAGCCGCTTCTGCATGACGCAGGAGGTCGCCGGGACGTTGTAGTCGGGGTCCTGCGACACGAAGACCAGCACGTCGACGCTGGCCGGGTCCCAGCCGAGCTGGGCGAGCAGCCCTTCCGCCGCCGCGACGCACATGTCCGACGCGCAGATGTGCGGCGGGGCGATGCGGCGCTCGTACACGCCGGTGGTGGCGAACAGCTTCTCCGCCTCCTCCGCCGTGAAGAGGGAATGGTCCTCCAGGAAGGAATGGCGGTGCGGCGGCACGGCGGCCCGGAATCCCGCGATGCGCACGCCCTCGATGATGGCCTTCACCGGATGCTCCCTCCCTCCGCCGCCGCTGCGTCCGTCCTGGACTTGGGCGAATTCGGAGACTATTAACCGAAAGAACGCTAGGGTCGAATGATTAACGAACCGATAAATGGAATCAGCCATGGATGACCGGGGTCAGCAAAGCCGGCTTTCGTTCCCGCCCGACATGGTGATCCCGCCCCAGCGTTACTCCGGCGAGGCCAATCACGCCGAAGAAGCGGCGCGAGTCTTCCGCCGCTGCTGGATGTTCGTTGGATTTACGGACGACCTGCGCAACGACAACGACTTCATCACCGCGGACATCGCCGGCACCTCGGTTCTGGTGCAGAACTTCGACGGCGAGCTGCGGGCCTATCACAACGTCTGCACGCACCGCTATTCGCTGATCCATCTGCGGCCCTGCGGCAACGGCAAGCCGGTCTGCCCCTATCACGGCTGGGTCTTCAACCGCGACGGCGTTCCGGTCGGCATCCCCGGAAACCGCGTGCATTTCGGTCTGGATGACGCGGCGAAGAAGCGCCTCGCCCTGCGGCGCTTCGAGGTAGCGGTGCGGGGCCGTTTCGTCTTCGTGCGGCTGGAGCCGGCCGGTCCGGGGCTGGACGAACAGTTGGGCGCCTATGGCGCCCTCCTCGACCATCTGTCGGCGCTGTTCACCGACCGCATCGATGAGGGCGTGCTGCCCTGGAACGCCAACTGGAAGGCGGCGCTGGAAACCGCCCTGGAGGTCTACCACGTCGACGCTACCCACCCGGAAACCTTCAAGAATTATGTCAAGAAGGTCTGGATCTGCTCCTACGAGGGCGAGCATTCGCGGGGCATCAGCCAGCTTTCCGACGGCTCGGCGCGCTGGTGGGACGGGGTGAGCCAGAAGATGGGGCTGCCGCGCAGCGACCGGCTGGAAAGCTACGACCACTATCTGATCTTCCCCAACCTTGCCATCGGCGTCTCCCACGGCGCGCTGATGAGCGTCCAGACCTACGACCCTGTCGGGCCGGACCGCTGCGACCTGCATTTCCGCCTGTTTGTGGGCGAGACCTCCAAGCCGCAGACCAAGGGCGGGGCCGCGCGCAAGGCGGTGGAGGCCAATGTCGCCGGCTTCAACCGCACCATCCTGGGTGAGGACCAGCGCGTCGCCGAAGCCACCCACAAGGGGCTGAAGCAGGTCCAGACCCCGGCCGTCCTCGGCTCCTGCGAGGAGCGCATCGCCGCCTTCCACCGGGCGTGGCTCGCCCGCATGGCCGCCGAATGAGTCGGGACATGACCAAGGACATGAGCCCGCTCGTCGATCTCATGGGGCGGCACGTCCTGGTCACCGGCGCTTCCGCCGGGATCGGACGGGCAACCGCTCTGCTGGCCGCCAGGCTCGGCGCGCGGGTCTCGCTCAATGGGCGCGACGCCGGGCGGCTCGATGAGACGCTGGCGCTTCTGCCGGGGGAGGGGCACCGGTCGGCGGCGTTCGACCTGTCGGACAGCGACGCCATCCCCAGCTGGGTCAAGGCGCAGGCGGAGGTCGGCGGCCCCATCGCCGGGCTGGCCCATTGCGCCGGGGTGCAGGTCGGCAAGCCGGTGCGCGGCGTCGACCGCGCCTTCTTCGACGGCATCCTCCACGCCAACCTGCTGAGCGCGCTGGCGCTGGCCCGCGGCCTGCGGCAGAAGGGCTGCCACGCCGAACCGGCGGCGCTGGTGCTGGTGTCCTCCGTCGCGGCGGAGATCGGGCAGCCGGGCAACGTGGTCTATTCGGCGGCCAAGGGCGGGCTGGTCTCGGCCACCCGCGGGCTGGCCATGGAGTTCCTGCGCGACGGCATCCGTGTCAACTGCGTCGCCCCGGCGATGGTCGAGACGGAGATGATGGAGCGCTTCCGCCGCACCACCACGGCGGAGCAGTTCGAGGCGATCCGTGCCGCCCATCCCATGGGGTTCGGCAAGCCGGAGGACGTGGCCTCGGCCATCGCCTTCCTGCTGTCGCCGGCCAGCGGTTGGATCAACGGGGTGATGCTGCCGGTGGACGGCGGCTATCTGGCGACGTGACGCCGCAGGCGTTTGAGGGTGAGGGTTCATGTTCCGCTTCCGCCGACCGACGACCGACGATGCCGAGATGCTGCTGCGCTGGCGAACCGAGCCGTCGATCACCCGCTTCATGTTCACCGATCTGGAGAATCCGGACGTCGATCGGCAGCGCGCGTGGCTGGCCGCAATGGACGCCCGCGCGGACTTCCGCCATTTCATCATCGAGCATGAGGGCCGCCCGGTCGGCTATCTTTCCTACTATGACATCGACCGGGTGCATCTGCGCTGCTCCTCCGGCTCGTATATCGTGGATGAGAAGGACAGGCGGCGGCTCGCTGGCTTCCTGCACTGCTTCATCATGGACTATTGCTTCTACGGTTTGGGGATGAACAAGCTCTTCAACTATTTTATGGAGGGCAACGACACGGTCATCCGCATCCAGAGGGTTGTAAAAGCGCGCGAGGTCGGGGTGCTGCGTCAACATGTCCAGAAATATGGCCGTTTCCACGACGTCCATGTGTTCGAGACGCTGCGCAGCGATTGGGAGGGACACCCCCATATCTTCCCGCGCGAAACCACGCTGGCCGCCTTCGCGGAATAGGCCGGGCGGCTGGGGACTTACGTTGGGCGGTCGGCCGGGAAAGTTCGCCGTCACCCCCACCGAATGTTTGACCAATCCACCGCCGACGCGGTATGCGGCGGGTGTGGGGGCGGCGCCGCGGCGCCGGGAGCATGAGGGGAAGCACGGTGCGGCCTGAGGAAGCCTTGACGGACATCGACGTCACGCTGCTTGCCGGTGGTCTCGGCTCGCGCATGCGGGGCGTCTCGGGCGACACGCCCAAGGTGCTTGCGCCCATTGCGGGCCGCGCCTTTCTCGGACATCTGCTGGATCATCTGGCCGCCTACGGCGCGTGCCGGGTGGTGCTGTGCCTGGGCCATCTGGCCGACCGCGTGACGGCGTGGCTGGCGCAGGGCGACACCAACCGCTCGCTGGACGTCGTCTGCCAGATCGAGCCGAGCCAGATGGGCTCCGCCGCGGCGCTCGCCTACATCCGCAAGGACCTGAAGGCCGGCACCGTCCTGGTGATGAGCGGCGACACCTTCCTGGATGCCGACCTGCGCGCCTTCGTCGCCTCGCACCGCCTGTCGGGGGCGGAGGCGTCGGTGCTGTGCGTGGAGGTGGAGGACGCCGCCCGCTTCGGCCGGGTGGAAGTCGGGCCGGACAGCCGGGTCCGCCAGTTCCTCGACAAGGCGCCGGGGCGCGGCGTCATCAACGCCGGTGTCTATCTCTTCTCCGCGGCCTTCCTCGACCGCATTGCGGCCTCCGGGGCCAGTTCGCTGACCCGCGACGTGCTGCACAAGATGCCGCCGGGAACCCTGCACGGCCACGTCGCCAAGGCGCGCTTCATCGACATGGGCACGCCGGAAAGTCTGGCGGTCGCCGCCAGCGTGATCGGCGGCCGCGAGACCTGAGCGGAGTGGGCGCCGTGGCGACGCTGGACGAGGCGCTGGCCATCGCGCTCGATCTTCACACCGCCGGGCGGACGGAAGAGGCGGAAGCCCTCTACGGGCGCATCCTCGACGCCGTTCCGGACGAGCCCAACGCCCTACACCTCTACGGCCTTCTCTGCGCCCAGGGCGGGCGTCTGGGGCAGGCCGCCGAACTGCTGGGCCGGGCGGTGGCGCTGCGCCCCGGCCTTCCCGAATACCGCGCCAACCTCGCCATGCTGCATCAGGCCCGCGGCAACCCCGCCGCAGCGGCCGAGGAGTACCGCGCCGCCTTGTGCCTTTGTCCCGATTCGGCTGCGCTCGCCTTTCCGTTGGCCGGAGCGGCGCGGCAAGCGGGGCAGGGCGGGCTCGCCATGGCGGCCTATCGCCGCACGACCCTCCTCCAGCCCGACCTCGCCGAGCCGCTGGTCCAGGCCGGAATCCTGCTGCGCTACGAGGGACGGACGGGTGAGGCGATGACGGCCCTGCGCCGCGCCGTCCGGCTGCGTCCCGACCATGGGGAGGCGTGGCACCATCTCGGGGTGGCGCTTCAGCGCGTCCAGGACCCGGCGGCGCCGGCGGCGCTGACGCACGCAGCGGCGTTGTTGCCGGAGGACGCGACGGTCCGGCTCAATCTCGGCCGCGCCCATTACGAGGCGGGACGTTGGGACGACGCCGCCACGGCTCTGCGCGGTACGCTGGCGCTCGACCCGGCGAACGACGGCGCGCTGGAGCTTCTCGCCGCCGCCCGGCTCAGAACGGGCGGGGAGGCGGAGAGCATGGCGGTGCTGCGCCGCCTGCTGCGGCTGCGTCCGGGCGCGGCGAACGGCTGGCACGCGCTGTCCCTGTCCGAACCCGGCTCTCTGGCGTCGCTTCACCGGGCGTTGGCCCTTCAGCCGGATCACCGCGGTGCGCTGAGCGGTCTGGCGAACCGGCTGCGCGACCGGCGGGAGATCGCCGCGTCGCTGCGCCTGCACGATCAGGCCGTCCGCCTCCAGCCGGCCAGCGCCGAGGCGCGCTGGAACCGCTCGCTGGCGCGGCTCCTCGCCGGCGACCTGACGGGCGGCTGGGAGGATTACGAGGCGCGCTGGGGCGTGGCCGATTTCCCGACCAGGCCACGCGGGCTACCGCAGCCGCTGTGGAGCGGCGAAGCCATCGCCGGACAAACCATCCTGCTGCACGAGGAGCAGGGCCGCGGCGACGCCATCCAGTTCGTCCGCTACGCCCCCCTTGTAGCCGCCCGCGGTGCCCGCGTGCTGCTGGAGGTCGGGGCCGATCTGGTTCCCCTGTTCCGCGGCCTGCCGGGGGTGGAGTGGGTGTTTGCGCGCGGCGAGGCTTTGCCCGCCTTCGACTGGCAGTGCCCGCTGCTCAGCCTGCCGCGAGCCTTCGCCACACGGCTGGAGAGCGTCCCCGCCGCCGTTCCCTACCTGACCGCCGACCCGGCACGCGCTGCGACGTGGCGGGAACGGCTGGCCGGCGACGGTCTCACGGTCGGGCTGGTCTGGGCCGGCAACCCGCAGTTCGCCGGTGATCGGGAGCGATCGCCGGGCTTGGCGGCGTTGGCCCCGCTGCTGGCGGTGCCGGGCTGCCGCTTCTTCGGCCTGCAACTCGGCCCCGGCCATGACGAGCTGGCAGGGCGGGCGATGCCGCCGTCCTTCACCGATCTGGCACCGGAGATCGGCGACTTCGCCGACACCGCGGCGATCATGGCGTCGCTGGACCTTGTGGTGTCCTCCTGCACCGCGCCGGCCCATCTGGCGGGAGCGCTGGGCGTTCCGCTGTGGGTGCTGCTGTCCCATACGCCGGACTGGCGCTGGCTGCTCGACCGCGCCGACAGCCCGTGGTACCCGACCGCCCGCCTGTTCCGCCAGCCCCGTCCCGGCGATTGGGCCACGGTGGCGGACGAGATTGCGGCGGCTCTGGCCGAGCGCGCGGCGCGTTCTTGAAACCTTAACCACGCCGGGGCTATCAGAAGGCGGGGCGCAACACAGGCGCCGGTTGGGGGATCCGCATGTCCGACATCGCCGGGGAACAGGCCGCCACGCTGAAGGCCCTGCTGGCCGAGCGTCATTTCAACGCCGACCGCCTCAACGCCCTGACGACCCACTGCGAGCGGATGCGCCGCGAACTGGAGCGGGATGTCCGCCTGTCCATCGCCGAAGCGCTTCGCCGCGACCCGCCGACCGGGGAGACGGTGCTGCTCCACTCCGTGCTGTTCCAGTTGACCGGCGACCTCTACCACTACGAGCGAATTCTTCATTATCTGCTGCTGGGTGGGGAGCGGGTCGGGCCGCAGTTGATGCACTACACCTACTGGTGTATGGCGCGGCAGCTGTTCTTGGCCGCGTCGGCTCCGGAGAAGCTGGGCGCCTTCGGCCCTTGCGATCTGTTCCGCTTCTACGAGGATCTGGTTTGGGCGGTGGCGCGGCGCTGGAGCGTCGTTCCGCCGCGCCATGCGCCGCGCGATGGGCCGATCCGCCGGGTGGCCGTGCTGACCAACCAGTTCACCAACGACCAGCACCAACCCTCGCGCGACTGCTTCGACTACGCCAGCCGGCTCCAGGACGACTTCGGGCTCGATGTCGCCATCATCAACTGCAACACCATGCCGTTGCGGGCCGAGAGCCTGTTCGTGCCACCGATGGTCGCGGAGCTGGTCGCCGACTACGAGGGCGTCTTCGCCCTGAAGATGTTCGGGCGGCAGGTGAAGATGGCCTCCTTCACCGACCGCGCCTTTTCCAAGGACAAGCTCTCCACCATCGTCGGCGCTATCGACGGTTACGACCCCGACCTGCTGGTGACCTTCGGCGGGGCCAATGTGGTGGGCGACCTGTTCGCGGTGACCGACGCGCGGCCGGTGGTCTGTCTGCCCACCACCTCGGGCATGACCATCTCGCTGGCCCGTCTGGTGCTGGGCTACGAGGAGGGGAACCACACCGACGCCATGCCGGCGCTCTACCGCGGCCCCTTCGCGCAGCGCTTCCGGCCCTTCACGCTGGGCTTTTCCCCGCCTCCCACGGCGGGTGTCGAGGGCGCTCCCGATCTGGGCGATGAAGCCTTTGTCTTCGCCGTGGTCGGCACCCGCCTGGACATCGAGGTGACCGCGGAGTTTATCGCGCTGGCCGATTCCATCCTCGACCGTTGCCCCGGCGCGGTGATCGTCTTCGCGGGGCATGTGGATCAGTTGCCGGCCCGGCTGGCCGCGGCCCGCCATGGGGCGCGGATGCGCAGCCTCGGGCACCTGACCGACATCCGCGCCTTCTACCGGCGCTGCCACGCCTACCTCAACCCGTCACGCCAGGGCGGCGGCGGCAGCGCCGCCTACGCCATCGCGGAAGGGCTGCCGGTGGTCACGCTGGCCTGGGGCGACGTGGCGAGCGTGGCGGGGGTCGACATTCCCGTGCCGGACGCTGCCGCCTACGTGGAGCGCGCCGCCGCCCTCGTCGCCGACCCGGCGCTGCGGGAGCGGCAGGCGGAGTTGTCGCGCATCCGTTTCCAGACCGTCGGCGACCGTCACCGCTGCGCCGAACGGCTGCTGGCCTATGGCGAGGAGGCGCGGGACCTTCTGCGGGCTGCTCCCAAGGCGGGCACACAAAAGGAAGACCCGCCGTTCGCTTCCATGGCAGAGTGAAACCCGACCATCACAGCGAGACCGCCCTCCGTGCCGCGCGACGTCATCATCAACGGCCGCCCCATCGGCCCCGGTCATCCGCCCTATCTGATCGCCGAGATGTCGGGCAACCACAAGGGCGACCTGAACCGGGCGCTTGCCCTGGTCGATGCCGCCAAGGAAGCCGGCGCCGATGCGGTGAAGCTGCAGACCTACACCGCCGACACCCTGACCATCGACCATGACGGGCCGGGCTTCCTGCTGGAGGGCGGGCTGTGGAAGGGCCGCACCCTGCACGACCTTTACCGCGAGGCCCACACCCCTTGGGAGTGGCACGGGCCGCTGTTCGAGCGCGCCCGCGCCATCGGCCTGACCATCTTCAGCTCCCCCTTCGACGACACGGCGGTGGAGCTGCTGGAGCGGCTGGACGCCCCGGCCTTCAAGATCGCCTCCTTCGAGCTGAACGACCTGCCGCTGATCCGCCGGGCCGCCCGCTCGGGCAAGCCGCTGATCCTATCCACCGGCCTCGCCACGCTGGGTGAGATCGCGGAGGCGGTGGAGGCCGTCGGCGACGCGCCGCTTGTCCTGCTCCATTGCGTCAGCGGCTACCCGACGCCGCCCGAGGACTGCAACCTGCGCACCATCCCGCATCTGGCGCAGGCCTTCGGCGTCGATGTCGGCCTGTCCGACCACACCCACGGCGTGGCGGTGCCGGTCGCCGCGGCGGCGCTGGGGGCGGTGGTGATCGAGAAGCACTTCACCCTGTCCCGCGCCGATGGCGGGGTGGACAGCGCCTTCTCCCTGGAGCCGGCGGAGTTCAAGGCGATGGCCGATTCCGTGCGCACCGCCTGGGCGGCTCTGGGCCGCGTCCATTACGGGGTGAAGCCGAGCGAGGCGGGAGGACGCGACTACCGTCGCTCCCTCTATGTCACTGCCGACGTGGCGGCGGGCGAGGCGCTGAGCGCCGACAGTCTCCGCTCCATCCGCCCCGGCTTCGGAATGGAGCCGAAACATCTTCCCGCCGTGCTCGGCCGCCGCGCCGCCCGCGCGCTGAAGCGCGGCGAGCCGCTGCGCTGGGACATGCTGGCCCCGGAGGACAAATGAGCGCCGCCATGGCCAAGCCGCGCGTGGTCTGCATCTCGCAGGCCCGCATGACCTCGACCCGACTGCCCGGCAAGGTGCTGATGGAAGCGGCGGGGCGGCCGCTGCTGGCGCATCATCTGGGGCGTTTGGCGCGTTGCCGGACGCTCGACGCGCTGGTGCTGGCGACCACGGTGAACGGCACCGACGACGCGGTGGCGGAGCTGGCGGGATCGCTCGGCGTTCCGGTGTTCCGCGGCGACGAGCAGGACGTGCTCGGGCGCTTCGCCGGGGCCGCTGCCATGGCCGGCGCCGATGTGGTGGTGCGGGTCACCGCCGATTGTCCGCTGATCGACCCGGCGCTGGTGGACCGCGTGGTGGCCGCCTTCCTGGAAACGGTGCCGCCGCTGGACTATCTCAGCCTGGACGTTACCCGTTTCCCGCGCGGCCTGGACAGCGAGGTCTTCACCCGCGCTGCTCTCGACGAGGCCTCCGCCTCCGCCACCGATCCGGCGGAGCGCGAGCACGTCACCGCCCATATCTACCGCCGTCCGGAGCGTTTCCGCATCGGCGCCCCCCTGGCACCGGAGGACGGCACCGTTTTCGACCAGCGCTGGTGCGTGGACGAGGCCGCCGACCTGGAACTGGTCCGCTGCCTGCTGGGCGCCTTGCTTCCCGAAAATCCCGGCTTCGGCTGGCAGGATTGTTGCAATCTGCTGCGCCAGCACCCTGAATGGGCCGACCTGAACGGCAGCGTGCGTCAGAACACGCTCCACTGAAACGGAGACACCACCATGGACCGCAAGGAATTCCTGCTCGCGCTCGACGAGATGCTGGAGCTGGATGCCGGCACCCTGACGGGCGCGGAGGAACTCGAATCGATCGACGCTTGGGACTCGCTGGCCGTCATCAGCTTCATCGCTTTGGTCGATGAGAGGCTCGGCCACGTCGTGGAAGGCGAGAAGCTCGTCAAGGCGAAGACGGTGGACGACCTGCTGGGTCTGGCCGGCATCGCCGTAACGGCCTGAATTTCCGGTGACCGGAAGGATTGAGCGCTCCCCGAGGCGCGGACGGGCGGACATCGAAGGCGGTCCGGCCTCCTATCTGTCGATGGGGCAGGGCGGCGTTCCGGCTCTGCTGCTGCACGGCTTCGCCGGGGATTCGCTGACTTGGCAGTTCAACGCCGCGGCGCTGGCCGCCGACCGCCGGGTCCTGGCGGTGGATCTGCCGGGGCACGGCGCCTCGACCCTGGAGGTCGGGGACGGGCGGGTCGGCGCCTTCGCGCCTTGGCTGCTGCGCTTGCTGAACGCGCTGGAGATTCAGCGTATTCACGCCGTCGGCCACTCCATGGGCGGATACGTCGCACTGGAACTGGCGCGTCTGGCCCCGGATCGGGTGGCCAGCCTCTCGCTGGTCGCCAGCGCCGGCCTCGGCCCCGATTTCGATCTGGAGTTCCTGCGGCGTGTCGCCGCGCTGGAGACGGTGGAGGAGGGGCGGGACTGCGCCGCGCGCCTGTTCGCCCGGCCCTGGCTGCTGGCGGGGCGCGTCGGCGAAGTGATGCACGCCCAGGCCACTGATTCCCGCCGCCGCGCCGCTCTGGAGCTGATCATCGCCGGTTCCTTCGCGGAGGCGCACCGGTCGCCCGACCCGGTGGACTGGACGGTCTTCCCCATGCCGATCCAGCTCCTGTGGGGGCGGGAGGACCGCATCATCCCGGTGCCGGCCGCCGACCACCTGCCCCCCGACGCGCCGCTTCATCTCTTCGACAAGGCCGGGCACTTGCCGCATAGTGAGGCGGCGACCCCCGTCACGGCCACCCTCCGCGATTTCCTTTCCGCATGCGACCCCCGATGACCGACTCCATGTTCGCGCTGATCGCCGAAGAGCTTGCCCGCATCGCCGCCGAAAAGGGGGAGACCCTGCCGGCGCTCGGCCCGGGCACGCGTTTCCTCGGCGGGGAGCTGCCGATCGACTCCCTCGACCTCGCCACGTTGCTGGTGGTGCTGGAGCAGCGCACCGGTCAGGACCCCTTCCGCGCCGGCTTCGTCCAGTTCAACACGGTCGGGGAACTGGCGGCCCTCTACCGCCCGGCCCTCCACCGTCCGGACATGCCCGCCGGGTCCGCATGAACCGGCCGCCACCCTCCTGGCTGCATCCCGGCGTCCGCCTGATCGAGGCGGGGCGAAGCGTCGGCTGGGTAGAGATCGACGCGCAGGCCGATGCTTTCGAAGCGGCGTTCCGGGCCGCGGGCGGGCGGGTGGTCCTGCCGCCGCAGGGCGTGCCGGCCCTCGTTGCCGCCCTTGTCGCGGCCGAACGGGTCGGGGTGGAACTGCATCTGTCGCGCCGCACCTCCGCGGAGACGGACGGCAAGCCCCACGAGCCGGGCTTTGCGGTGTTGCTGGAGACCTCCGGCACCACCGGCACGCCGAAGCTGATACGCCACGACTTCCAGCGCCTGCGCGGACGCCTGCGCGGTGCCGCCGATCCGGACGCGCGTTGGCTGCTGGCCTATGAGCCGGCGGCCTTCGCCGGGCTTCAGGTCATCCTGACGGCACTGGCGGCGGGAGCGACGCTGGTGTCGGCGCCCGGCACCGCTGCGGGGGAACTGGCGCGTCTCGCCGTGAGGCACGCGGTGACCCACATCAGCGCGACGCCCAGCTTCTGGCGCGCCTTCCTGCTGGCGCTCGACGGCGAGGCGCCGCCCCTGGCGGCCGTCACGCTGGGTGGGGAGGTGGCCGACCAGCCGCTGCTCGACCGGCTGGCGGAGTGTTTTCCGAACGCGAAGCTTCGTCACATCTACGCCTCGACGGAGGCTGGAGCCCTGTTCGCGGTGGGCGATGGACGGGCCGGGTTTCCTGCCGCTTGGCTGTATGGCGGCATCGACGGGGTGGGCCTGCGCCTGAGCGGCGGTGTGCTGGAGGTGAACAGCCCCCGCGCGATGCTCGGCTATGGGGATGGCTGGCTGTCCACCGGCGACGTCGTGGAGGTGCGCGGCGACCGCGCGCTGTTCGCCGGGCGGCTGGACGGTCGGATCAATGTCGGCGGGGTCAAGGTTTCGCCGGAGGTGGTGGAGCAGGTGCTGCTGGACGTACCGGGTGTGCGGGACGCCTTGGTCCAGGCCGCGGCCAACCCGGTCACCGGGCACATCCTGACCGCTCTGGTGGTCCCGGCGCCGGGGGTGGAGGAGGCCGTGCTCCGCGCCGCGATCCGCACCGCCGTGGCCGACCTGCCGCCGGCGGCGCGTCCCCGTCTGGTGACCATGACCGGGAGCATCGCCCTGGGGGCGGCGGGCAAGAAGACGCGGAAGGGAACGGCATGAGCGGCAAACGGCACGTCATCGTCACCGGCGGCAGCCGCGGGCTGGGGTTGGGGATCGTCGAGGCGCTGCTGGCCGAGGGCTACCGCGTCTCCACCTGCAGCCGCGCGCCGGGCGAGGCGTTGGAACGGCTGGCCGGTCCCGACCTGTTCTGGCAACCCTGCCGCATCGGCGACGGGGAGGCGGTGCGCGCCTTCATGGACGCCGCTCTCGACTGGGGCGGCGGATCGCCGCTGTGGGGGCTGGTCAACAACGCCGGCATCGCACGCGAAGGCGTGCTGGCGACCTTCCCGGAGATCGACGTCGAGGAGGTCATCCAGGTCAACCTGACCGGCGCCATCCAGGTTGCCCGTGCCTTCCTGCGCGCCAAGTTGGTGAAGCGGGGGCCGGGGCGGATCGTCAACATCTCGTCGATCATCGGGCAGCGGGGCTACAATGGGCTGTCCGTCTATTCGGCGTCGAAGGCGGGGCTGGACGGGCTGACCCGCGCGCTGGCGCGCGAGGTCGGGCGGCTCCAGGTCACCGTCAACTCGGTCGCGCCCGGTTATCTCGCCACCGAGATGTCCGGCACGCTGGCCGACGGGCAGCGCGACCAGATTGTCCGGCGCACGCCGCTGGGCCGGCTGGGCGACGTGGCCGACGTGGTGCCGGTGGTCCGTTTCCTGCTGGGCGATGGGGCGGGTTTCGTGACCGGCCAGACCATCGTCGTGGACGGCGGCATCACCGGCTGACGGAAGGAGGCCCCCATGGTGGCCAGCGTGATCGAGGGCGTCGCCCTGGCGGGAATCGTCGCCTGCGTTCCGGAACGGCGCGAGACGGTGGAGGATCTGGCCGCCCGCTTCGGTGAAGACGCCGCCCGCCGGATCGCCAAGGCCACCGGAATCGAGGCGCGCCACTTGGCGCCTCCCCATCAATGCACCTCCGACCTGGGGGAAGCGGCGGCGCGGCGTCTGCTGGACCGGCTGGGCTGGGCGGCGGACAGCGTTGATCTGCTGGTCATGGTCACCCAGACCCACGACCACATCCTGCCGGCCTCGGGCTATCTGCTCCACCATCGGCTGGGGCTGGGCAAGGGAGCGGCAGTGCTCGACCTGACGCTCGGCTGCTCAGGCTACGTGCATGGCCTGTGGACGGCTTCGGCGATGCTGAAGGCGGCGGGCGGGCGGCGCGCCCTGCTGGTCGCGGGCGACACGACATCGCGCGTGCTCGACCCCGACGACCGCGCCGTGGCGCCCTTGTTCGGCGACGCCGCCACGGCCACGGCGCTGGTCATGGAAGAGGGGGACGCGCCCATGGCCTTCGTGCTGGGCAGCGACGGCGCCGGCGCTCCTTACCTTGCCGTTCCCGGCGGCGGCCTGCGGCGGCCCGGCGAGCCCGCGCACCTGTTCATGGACGGCACTCAGGTCTTCGCCTTCACGCTGCGCGAGGTGCCGGGCAACATCCGTTCCGTTTTGGAACGCGCCGGCTGGACGATGGGAACTGTGGACCGACTGATCCTGCATCAGGCCAACGCCCAGATGATCCGCCACCTCGCGCAGAAGCTCGGCGCCACGCCCGATCAGACGGTGGTCGGGCTCGCCGGATTCGGCAACACCAGCTCCGCCTCCATTCCCCTGGCGCTGGCCTCCGAATTAGGGACGGCGTTGTGCAACGGACCGTTGCGCCTCGTCCTGTCGGGGTTCGGCGTCGGCTGGTCCTGGGGGAGCGTGGCGCTGACCGCCGGTCCGCTCGCGGTTTGCGAGGTGATGACGCTGCCTGCAAGCCCGGCAGAATCTGCCGGGTCGCAAGCGCAACCGGCAAAGGGTGCCGGTCGGGAGGCAATTCTTGCCGGGCCCTCGGCAAAAATTGCCGAGCCCTGATTTGCCCGGAGGCAGGAATTTCCTCGCCTGAGCGGCAAATTCGATCTGGCCCATTTATTGCCTACCGGTAGCCCGAGGGAATTAGTCCCTCTCCGTGCGCGCACCGTCGTACGGATTGAAATCCTCCAAAAGGAGTGACTCCATGGCTACCAGCGACATCTCCCTCTCGTCGTCGATGCGCACGAACCTGCTGCAGCTGCAGGGCGTCCAGGACTCGATCGCGAAGAAGCAGAACATCCTCTCCACCGGCAACAAGATCAACTCGGCGCTCGACGGCCCGACGTCGTTCTTCGCCGCGAAGAACCTGACCCAGCGCGCCGGCGATCTGACCGCGCTGAAGGACACGATGGGTCAGGCCATCAGCACCATCAAGGCTGCCGACAAGGGCTTGTCCTCGATCGACGACATGATCGAGCAGGCGCGCGGCCTGACCACCGCCGCCTATTCCGCGCTCGGCACCGACGCCGGCTCCGTCGCCACCCGCAAGTCGCTCTCCAACCAGTTCAACGCGCTGAAGGAGCAGATCGACAAGCTGGCCGGTGACTCCGCCTACGGTGGCAAGAACCTGCTGGCCGGCAACGGCTTGCGGCTGGACTCCACCAGCGACTCGCGCCGCGCCGTCAACACCATCCAGGGCATCGAGAATGCCCGCGTCACCAACGTGGTGTCGACCGACACCTACACGGTGCGCGTCAAGGGCGACGGCTCCATCGAGGGCGCGGCCGGCGAGATCAACAGCGCCGAAATGGCCCACGGCCTGGTCGGCCTGAAGCTGTCCGGCACGATGACCACGTCGGCGGGCAGCTTCTCCGACGTGCAGATCGAGGTCCGCGGCGCCTCGGGCCGCGAGCGGTCGTTCATCGTTTCGGACGGCAACGAGTCGCGCACGATCACCTACTTCGACAACAGCCAGACCATCGCCGCCAACACGACGAGGACGGCCTCGACGGGTACCGCGCAGGTTACCAATGTGACGCTGGGCGGCACGATCGAAGCCGGCGACAGCTTCACCATCACCGTCGAAGACCAGACCTTCACCTACACCGCCACCGCCGGCGACGTGGCGACGGGTCAGACCGCGCGCAACAACATCGCCAACCAGCTCAAGGCGTCGATCAACAGTGCGCTGGGCGCCAACGGCCGTCTCAGCGGCAAGGACGTCCAGACCGTCACGGTCGGCTCGACGGGCACGATCACGCTGTCCGGCGCGACGACGACCAACGCCGCCCGCGAGATGACGGTCAAGGCCACCGCCGAGAACGCCCTGACCAAGCGCATCTCCGAGAGCTTCGCGTCGGGCACCATCGTGTCCTTCACGGTCGACCGCAAGCTGCTGGAGCAGGCTGCCAACGGCGGCAACGGCATCTCGACGATCGAGAAGAAGGTCGACATCCAGATCTCGGTCAGCAACCTGAGCGGCGCCACGGTGACCCGCGACGGCATGTCCAAGCGCGGCGAAGGCAAGCTGTCGGACGGCGAGAACGCCTACGCGTTCGACACCGGCACGGTGCGCTTCAACGTCGATCAGAAGAGCATCAAGCAGGCGGCGGCGGCCAACTCCGCGGCCAACCTGGTCTCGGTGCAGGTGACCGACGCCAACACCTCCAACGATCTGACGGTGCAGCTCAACGAGCGCAACACTAACGCGATCACGGTGAAGGCCCAGAACCTGACCACCAGCGGCCAGGGCCTGCGTCTGGACTACGCGCAGAACGACTGGACCGACCGCGCCGACATCGACAAGGCGGTCGCCAGCATCGACTACGCGAAGCAGAACCTGCGGTCGTCTTCGCAGACGCTGTCGACCAACCTGAACGTCATCACGACCCGTGAGAACTTCACCAAGGAGTTCAGCGATGTGCTGACGGAAGGCGCGAGCAAGCTGACGCTGGCCGACCAGAACGAGGAAGGTGCGAACCTGCTGATGCTGCAGACCCGTCAGCAGCTCGGCACCATCGCCCTCTCGCTGGCCAACCAGTCGCAGCAGTCGATCCTGCGTCTGTTCTAAGCCTGAGAGTTCGGGTAGGATTACGCCCGGCGGGCGGCGGCGCAAGCCGCCGCCCGTTTCATTTGGTGCGGCGCTTTCCGGCATTCGCTTTCCGCTTCCGCGCGCCGCCGAGACAAGGACCGGGTCCGTTTCATGCCTCTGAAGTTCGTTCTCCGCCCCAATGAAAAGGTCATCATCAACGGTGCGGTCATCGGGGCCGGTGATCGTCCCGGCTCTTTCTTCCTCTACAACACCGCCAACTTCCTTCGTGGGCGAGAGGTGTTGAAGGAAGAGCAGATCGATTGCATCGAGAAGAAGCTCTATTTTGTCATTCAGCTCATCTATATCTTCCCGGAAGATGCGGTGCTCAATCTGCAACGCTTCGCCTCCATTCTGGCCGAGACGCGCGAAGCCCGGCCGGATTGCCGGGACGACCTCGATGAGATCGAACGGTTGGTCGAGGCGCGCAACCATTACCGCGCCCTGAAAATCTGCCGGAAGATGTTCAAGGGCGGGGCCGAGGCGTCACCCAACGCCGAAGGTGCAGCGGACAGCCCGGCGGTCGATCCGGCGCCGTGATCGAAGCGGACCTGCAGGGTTGGGACGGCCGATCGGCGGACGACGTTCTGACCGACGCCATTGCACAGCATCGCGCGGGGAATCTGGACGAGGCACGGGCACTCTACGGCCGCATCCTGTCCGCTGACCCATCCCACACCGATGCCCGCCACTTGTCCGGCATAGCCGCCTATCAGGCCGGTCAGGCTGCGCAAGCCTCGGCGTGCTTCCGTGCGACCCTGGCAATCGATCCGTCCTTCGCCGCCGCCTACAACAGCCTGGGCAACGTCCTGGCCGACCGGAGCCGTCCGGACGATGCGGCCAGTGCCTATCGGCGCGCCATCGCGCTTCAGGACGGCTATGCGGAGGCGTTTGGCAATCTCGGTCTGCTTCTGCAGGCGCAGGAGCGGATCGACGAAGCCATCGCCGCTTACGAGGCGGCGCTGCGCGCCGATCCCGGGCGCACCGCGACCCGCTTCGATCTGGCGGTGCTCCTTCGCCGCCGCGGTCGTCTGAACGAGGCTGCCTTGGCTTTCTACCGGGTGGTCCAGGCACAGCCGGACCATGCCGAGGCTTGGCGCAGCCTTGCGCTCGTGCTGCGCGTCCTGAACCATTCGGACGCGGAACTGTGCCTGCGCCGTGCCCTGTCCGATGATCCGACGGACCGAGAGGTGGCGCGGGATCTGGGGACGCTTCTGAACGAGCGCGGAGACTTCGCCGAGGCGGCGGCGGTTCTGGCTCCGGCGGTGGATGCCGACACGGGCCGGGACGCGCGGCTGCTCTTCCATCTGGGCAGTGCGTTTCAGGGGGATGGACGGCTGGCGGAAGCGGTCGCCCGCTACCGAGAGGCGCTGCTCCAGGACCCGCTGCTGGCGGGGGCGTGGAACAATCTCGGCGTGGCGTTGCTCGATCTGGGGGAGCACGCCGCCGCGGTGACGGTGCTGCGGACGTGCATCGCTTTGCGTCCCACCGATGCGGTGGCCTTCAACAACCTGGGCACCGGCCTTGACGGCGTGGAGCGGCCAGGGGAGGCCGCCGGTGTCTTCCGGCGGGCGCTGATTATTCAGCCGGACTATGGCAAGGCCCTGAACAATCTCGGCAACTCCCACCGGGTCGCGCGCCGGGCGGAGGCGGCTGAGACGCTGTACCGGCGGGCACTGATCGTTCAGCCGGACTATCCCGACAGCTACACCAACCTCGGCAACGTCCTCAAGGACTGGGACGACTGGCAGGGCGCGCTGCGCCTGCACCGGCGTGCGGTGCGCCTGGCCCCGCGGAGCGCCATCGCATGGACCACAATGGGTCTTGCCCTGAACGTGCTGGGACGGAACGGAGAGGCGGAGGCCGCGCATCGGCGCGCCCTGTCCATCGACCCAGGGCATGCGGAAGCCTATGCCAACCTCGGCATGCTGCAATGGCAGTCGACGCGCGTTGCGGAGGCGGAGCGAACCCTGCGCCGTGCCCTGCGCATCGACCCGACCCTGGCGGCGGCGCGGCTGAACTTCGCCCTGGTCAGCCTCGCGAGCGGCAATCTGTCGGAGGGCTGGGAGGCTTATCAGGACCGGTTCAAGGCCAAGGGGCATCCGGAGCGCACCATTGCGGAGCCGCTCTGGCGGGATGACGCGGCGACCGTCCGCCGCCTTCTGGTCTGGCGCGAGCAGGGGGTGGGGGACGAGTTGATGTTCGCCTCCTGCTATCCCGTCCTGGCGGATCGGGTGGCGGCGGGCCGGATCGGTCAGATTGTCCTGGAATGCGACCCTCGGCTGGTCAGCCTGTTCAGCCGCTCCTTTCCCTGGGCCACCGTCCGGGGGGAAGCCGCGGCTCCGGATGGAACGGAGGCTTTGGTCTCTCCGGATGGCGGCGCCCACATCGCCGCGGGCGCTCTCCCGCGTCTTCTGCGTCCGGACCTGGCGAGCTTCCCGCCCCGTCCTTGGCTGGTCCCCGACCCGGAACGCCTCGCCGTCTGGCGGGAGCGGTTGGCCACCCTGGGGCCGGGGCTGAAGATCGGCGTCGCCTGGCGCAGCCAGTTGATGACCACCGAACGAAAGGCCGCCTACATCACTCTGGAAGCGTTCGAGCCCCTGTTCGCGGTTCCCGGAGTGGTGCTCGTCAATCTTCAATATGGCGACTGCGAGGCGGAGATCGCGGCGGCGGAGGCGCGTTTCCGCGTGACCGTCCACCGCTGGAACGACCTGAATCTCAAGGACGACTTCGAAGGCGCGGCGGCCCTGACCGCTTCGCTCGATCTGGTCATCGCGCCCGCCGTGTCCACCGGTGAACTGGCGGGGGCCCTGGGCGTGCCGGCCTGGCGCATCGGCGCCCGCGACTGGACGCAGCTCGGCACCGGCGTCCGCCCCTGGTACCCGACGATGCGCCTGTTCCAGCCGCGTCCCGGCGAGACGCTGGACGCTGTCATGGCGCGGATCGCCGACACCCTGCGCGGTCTGGCGCGGCCGGTCGAGGGCGTGAGAAGCCGCCCGCCCGCGGCGCCCGTGGATATCGCTCCACTGGTCGCCAAGGCCGTCGCCGGCTACCGCGCCGGGGTGCTGAAGGAAGCGGAAGACCAGTGCCGGGCGGCGCTGGACTCCGTTCCGGACCATCCCGTGGCCCTCCATCTCCTGGGAATTCTGCGGCTTCGCCAGGGCGATGCCGGGGAGGCGGCGGTGGTGCTGGCTCATGCGGTGAAGGCCGATCCCGACAACGCCGCCGCCCATGCCGCGCTGGCCGATGCCTGCAAGGCGGCCGGCCGGCACGACTCCGCTCTGGCGGCGCAACGCAACGCCGTCCTGCTCCGTCCGGACGCGGCGGAGCATTGGCTCAACCGAACCGCCCTCCTGCGGGAGCGCGGCGCGGGTGACGAAGCGGAGGCCTGCGCGCGGCGCGCCCTGCGGATCCGCCCGTCGCTCGGTGTGGCGCACACCCATTTGGGGCATTTGCTCGCCGAGCGCGAGGACCGGGCCGGGGCGGAGTGGAGCCATCGGCGGGCGCTTGCCCTGACGCCGTCGGAGGTGGACGCGCTGGTGGGTCTCGGCGCGCTCTGCCTGAGGGCCGATCAGCCCGCCGAGGCGGAGCGGCTGCTGCGTCGCGCCACCGTGACCGCACCGGACGCCGCCATCGCCTGGAGCCACAGGGGCAGTGCGCTCGACCGGTTGGGGCGCGTCGAGGAGGCGTTCGCCTGCCACGGCCGGGCGGTCGACCGCGCGCCGGAGATGGCGGAGGCCCAGGCGAATCTCGCCATGCACTGGGCGCGGCGGCAGCGCCCGGCCGAGGCCATCGCCGCCTACCGCCAAGCCATCCGGATCAATCCGGCGCTGCCGACCGCTCATTACAACCTGTCGCTTCTGCTTCTGGAGCAGGGAGAGCTTCGCCCCGGATGGGCGGAGCATGACTGGCGCTTCGACACTCCCCAGTTCCGCGACCAGAAGCGACGCTTCGCCGCGCGGCCCTGGCGCGGCGAGAACATCGCCTCCGCTCGCCTGCTGGTCTGGCGGGAGCAGGGGGTGGGCGACGAGATTCTCTTCGCCTCCTGCTATCCCGATCTGCTGCGCCGCGCCGGGCATCTGGTGGTCGAATGCGACCGCCGTCTGGTGTCGCTCTTCGCGCGCTCCCTCCCCGGAGCGACGGTCCGCCCGCCGACCGTGGAGCCGCGCGACGTGGACGTGCAGGTCGCCGCCGCGTCGTTGCCGCGGTTGCTGCGGTCCGACTGGAAGCGGTTCCCGGCCCAGCCCTGGCTGGTGCCTGAGCCCGGACGCCTGGACCGCTGGCGGGATCGGCTGGCCGCTCTGGGGCCGGGACTGAAGGTCGGCATCGCGTGGCGCAGCCAGATCATGGACGGGGAGCGGCGGGCCGCCTACGTCACGCTCGACGCCTTGGCGCCGCTGTTCGCCCTGCCGGGCGTGGTCTTTGTCAATCTGCAGTACGGGGATTGCGCGGCGGAGATCGCGGCGGCGGAGGCGCGCTTCGGCGTGACCATCCACCGCTGGGACGATCTGAATCTCAAGGATGATTTCGAGGGTGCCGCGGCCCTGACCGCCAATCTGGATCTCGTCCTCACGCCCGCCGTCTCCTCCGGCGAGCTGGCCGGCGCCCTGGGTGTGCCGGTGTGGCGGTTCGGGCACCGCGACTGGACGCAGCTCGGCACCAGCGTCCGTCCCTGGTTCCCGTCGCTGCGACTCTTCCAGCCGCGCCCAGGCGAAGGGCTGGATGCCGTCATGGGCCGGATGGCAATCACGCTGCGCCGGCTCATGCCGATGCACGACGAACCGCCGCCCGGGAATGTCGCGATTGACCCGGAGCTCCTGCTGGAAGCCGCCGCCGCCCATCATCGGGACGGGCGGCTGGCCGAGGCGGCTCCGCTGTACGAACGTGTGCTGACGGCGCGCGCGGACCACCCGGTCGCGCTCCACCTGTCGGGATTGCTGGCGCACCAGTCCGGCGACTCTGTCGCGGGGGCAGGGCGCATCGCCCGTGCCCTGGACGCGCTGCCCGCCTACGCGGCCGCCCAGTCGAGCCTTGGAACCGTGCTGATGGCGCTCGGCCGTGCGCCGGAGGCGGTGCGCCGGTTCCGGCTGGCGCTCGCCCTGCAACCGGGCGCCGCGGCGGCACTGACCAACCTGGGCAACGCGCTGGAGGCGGTGCATGATTTGCGCGCCGCGGCGCAGGCCCACCGGCGGGCGACCTTGGCCGACCCCGCGCTGGCGGAGGCGCACGACAACTGGGGCGCGGTGCTGACCCGGCTTGGCGCGTTGGAGGCGGCCGAGGAGCGCCATCGCCACGCCCTGCGCCTGGCCCCGGAACGCGAGGACGGCTGGCTGAACCTTGGGGTGGCGCTCCGCCGGGCGGGACGGCCGGACGAGGCTTGGCGGACCCTGGTCCGCGCGCTCGCCCTGGCGCCGGCGCAAGGGGACTCGTTGGCCAATCTGGGGCGGCTGTTGCGCGACCGGGGCGAGACCGCAGCGGCGGAGCGCTGGTGCCGCCGCGCCCTTGGGGTGGAACCGGGGCACCCGGCGGCGGCCTTCAACCTCGGCCTGTTGGATCTTGCCCGTGGCAGACTGGAAGCGGGCTGGGCCGGCTATGACGCGCGCTTCCGTGCCCGTGAGCTGTCCGGTGCCGCCCGTGCCGTCGCCGTCCCGGCCTGGGAGGGGGAGGACCCCGCCGGCCTGCGCCTTCTGGTCTGGGCGGAGCAGGGGATCGGTGACGAGATCCTGTTCGCCGGCTGCTTGGACGACTTGATCGCGCGGGCCGCCGCCGTGGTGGTGGAGTGTGACCGGCGGCTGGTGCCGCTGTTCGCGCGGTCCTTTCCCCGCGCGGAGTGGCGACCGGCCCCAGCGGACCCCGAGGCGCCCTGCGCCGGAATCAACCGCCATGTCGCCATGGGATCGTTGCCGCGCTGGCTGCGGCCCCGCTTCGACCGCTTTCCATGGTGTCCGTCCTTCCTGACCGCCGACCCCGAGCGGGCCGCCCAATGGCGGGAACGGGTGGGCGCGCTCGGCCCCGGCCTGAAGGTGGGAATCGCGTGGCGCAGCGGGCTGATGACGGCGGAGCGCCGCGGAGCCTATGCCCCGCTGGACGCGTGGGGGCCGGTGTTCGCGCTGCCGGGGGCGGTCTTCGTCACTCTGCAATACGGCGACTGCGCCGCCGAGATCGCCGAGGCGGAGCGCCGGTTCGGGGTGACCATCCACCGCTGGGGCGATCTCGATCTGAAGGACGACCTGGACAGCGTGGCGGCTTTGATGACGGCGCTCGACCTGGTCATCACGCCGGCAAGTTCGGTGGGGGAACTGGCGGGGGGGCTGGGGGTACCGGTCTGGCGGTTCGGGCCGCAGGGAGATTGGACGGCGCTCGGCACCGGGGCGCGGCCCTGGTTCCCGAGCATGGCGCTGATCACCGCACCGCCGGGACAGCCGGCGTCCGGCGCCTTGCCGATGATCGCACGCCGTTTGGCAGAGCTTCGCGCTGCGCCCAGGCGCAACAGCGCGGACACTTGATATCGCGGACATTTGATAAAGAAAGCCGGGAGCGAACCGTCCGCCGCTCCCGACTTTTCGAATCGGATCGATCCGGAAGGGTGTTAATTCACCCTGTGACTGGTTCTGGCCAAGCGATCAATTTCTTCCTTGAGGTGGAGCTTCTCAAGCTTCATCCGCTTGATGGCACTATCGTCAGGCCACGAACGCTTCTCCTCGTCGAGGATGGCGCGGTCGAGACGCAGGTGCTTTTCCTGCAAGGAAGATAGGCGAGCATCAGTGTGCATGGGCTGCTCTCCGTCAGATCGAACCGGCTCCTGCCAAGTCCGGCAGGCCGGAAACCATAGTGTTCACCCATCCGTGCCGCCAAACAACCCCAAACTTTTGTCCTAGTACTCCAAAGACGGGGAGTGACCGCCCCTTACGATGGGGAGTAGGACAATCCGCCGCATAGGACTGCCTCTTGCCATTCGTTGCGGGATTATACCGAAAGATTGAGTTTTCTTACCAAGTCATAACCTATTAGGGATAAGACTCGGCACCATCCGGGTCAGCATCCGGGCAATTCGGCGGATCATATCGGCGGAGGTCTCGCCAGGGAGAGGGGCGATCAGCCTTTGGGTGGGAAACCAGGGCCGCGCGCCGCTGCCCATCCAGGTCCAGTCCCGGCCACCCAGCCGCCAGACCGGTACCCCCAGGGCACCCGCCAGTTCTCCGGCGGCGGTGGCGGGCAGGATGACGAGGTCGAGCGCCGCCATCAGGGCCGCCACCCCCTCCAGGTCGTTCTTGAGGTCCAAGTCCTCCCAGCGATGGACACGCCGCGCACCGTCGGGCTCGATGGAGGCCAGTTCGGCGGCGCAGTCGCCGTACTGCAGGTTGACGACGCCGACACCCGGCACCTCCAGCAGCGGCAGCCAGTCGGTGATGCGGGTGTAGGCACCTTCGCGATGCGCCGTGATGATCTGGCTGCGCCAACTGATGCCCACCTTCAGGCCGGGGCCGAGCGCCTCCACCCGCTCCCGCCAGAGGGCAGCCCGCTCCGGATCGGGGGACAGGAAGGACGGGCGGGCCGGAAAGCGTTCCAGCCGGTCCCGCCGGATGGCGGGCAGGGAACCGGCGGCGATCTGCAGGTCGCAGTCCGGCGGGTCGAACCGCTCCCGCCCATCGGCGGTTAGGGACTCCGCCCGCACGACCGCCCAGGGGAAGGCGCGGGCGTAGAGGGACACCATACGCGCATCGCATTCCAGGACCACGGTTCCGCCGCTGTCCTTCAGGTCGCCGAAGACGGAGGCGAAGAGGATCTCGTCGCCCAGCCCCTGTTCCGGCCAGACCAGCAGGCGGCGCCCGTGCAAAGGCTCCCCATTCCAGACCGGCAGCGCGATGCGGCGCGCCCGTTGAAGCTGGCGGGCGGAGAAACGCCGCCCGTAGCCGGCCCAGCCGGTGACGAGGTCGCCCTCCGCCAGGGCCAGCAGCCCGACGTTCCAGGCGGCCAGTGCCAGCCCGGGGGCCACCCGCAGGGCACGGTCGAGGAAATGCCGGCAGAGGGCTGGCCGGTCCGCCATCTTGGCGAGGGTGCCCAGGTTGTTCAGGGTGTCGGCGGAGTCCGGCCGCAGGGTCAGCGCGCGCCGGTAATGGGCTGCGGCGTCGTCGAAGCGTCCTTCCACCTCGCAGGCGAAGCCCAGGTTGGTGTGGGCCGCCGGATTGGCCGGTGCGAGACGGATGGACCGGCGGTGCCAGCGCTTGGCCTCGGCCAGCCGCTCCGGCCCGTTCATGCTCAACCCCATGTGGGTCATCGCCTCGGGGAAGTCCGGGCGCAGCGCGATCGCCCGGCGGAAACAGGCGAGGGCTTGGTCCGGGAGGTCCAGCGACTGCCGGACGAGGCCCAGATGGTTCCAGGCGGTGGGGAAATCCGGATCGGTCCGAAGCGCCGCCGCGATGTTGCGCTCCGCCTCCGCGTGCCGGCCGGCCTGATGCTGGGTCAGGCCGAGAAGATGGAGGGCGTCGCCGTGCCGTGGCGCCAGATCGAGGACCGCGCGATAGGCCGCCATGGCGTCGTCCAGCCGCCCCGCCCGGTGCAGGGCGATGGCGTGGTTCAGCAAGGCTTCCGGATCGGCGACGGGCGGCGGCGGCGAGCGGGGAATGTCTACGCGATCGGGAACAGGGGCCGGAGCGGGCAGCATCGTGGCAAGGCCGCGCGCCATGCCCGCCAGCACCTCGTCAAAGGTTTCGCCCGGACGTGGCTGGAACAGGCGCATCGTCGGGAACCAGGGGCGGACGCCGGTGCCGAGCTGCGTCCAGTCGCGGTGTCCGAAGCGCCACACCGGCACGCCCAGGGCGCCGGCCAGCTCGCCCGCCGCCATCGCCGGGGTGATGACGAGATCCAGATTGGCGGTCAGGGCCGCCGCCGCTTCGAAATCGTCTCTCAGGTCCAGATCGTCCCAACGGTGGATGGTCACGCCGAAGCGCGCCTCCGCCGCCGCGATCTCCGCCGCGCAGTCGTCATACTGCAGATTGACGAACACCATTCCCGGCAGGGCGAACAGCGGCGCCCACTGGTCCAGCGTGGTGTAGGCGCCCTTGTGCTCGGGCGTCGCCAACTGGCTGCGCCATCCGATTCCGATCTTTAGACCCGGCCCCAGGGCATCCAGCCGGCCCCGCCACAGGGCGGTGCGGGCCGGATCGGGCTTCAGCCAGGGTGTGAACTGGTCGAACGAGGCGAGCGTTCCCCGCAACAGGCCGGGCAGGCTGGCCGCCGGCACCTGAAGGTCGACGTCGGGGGGAACCATGGTTTCCCGCCCTTCGGAATCCAGCGTCTCCGCCCGCACCGTCGCGCGTGGGAAGGACCGGGCGAACAGGCCGACCAGCCGCGGGTCGGTCTCGATGGTCACCGGCCCGCCGCCCCAGGCGATCACATCGCCATAGCAGGAGGCGAACAGGATCTCGTCCCCGATCCCCTGTTCCCGCCAGATCAGCAGTCGGCGCCGGCGCAGCCCCTCGCCGCGCCACCGCGGTGCGTCGATCCGCCGGTCGGGAAGGACCCGGCCGGCGGCGAAGCGTCGTTCGTAGCCCTCCCAGCCGCGCTCCAGCCGTCCGTGCAGAAGGGCGATGACGGCGAGGTTGTCGCTGGCGCTGGCAAGGTCCGGATCGTGGGCCAGCGCCTCCTCGTAGCAGGCTTCCGCCTTGGTGAACTGCCCCTGCGCCCGAAGCGCGTTGCCGAGGTTGTGGATGGCTTCGACGGCGTGGGGGTTTCGGTTGAGCACCTTGCGGAAGCACTGCTCGGCCTGGGCCGGGCGCCCCAGCTTCAGAAGAACGCTGCCCAGATCGTTCAGCGTCACCGGGTTGTCGGGCGCGCGCTTCAGCGCCTCGCGGTAGGCGATCTCTGCGCCCTCGTAGGCGCCCTTGCGTTGCAGGGCTGTGCCGAGATTGTGGTGGGCCTTCGGGTCGTCGGGCCGCAGCCGCAGCGCGGCGCGGGCTTGGGCCAGCGCCTCGTCCAGCCGCCCGGCGGCGCTCAAAGCGTCGCTGAGGTTGGTGTGGGCCTCGACCATCGCAGGGGCCAGCACCGCCGCGCGGGCGAAGGCCCGCAGGGCGTCGGCAAGGCGGTTCTGGGCGCGCAGCGCGTTGCCGAGGTTGTACCAGGCCTTGGCGTAGCCCGGCTCTAGCTCCACCGCCGCGGTGAAGGCCAGCGCCGCCAATCCCGGCAGCGCTTGCGCCTGGAAGGCGTTGCCCAGATTGTGGCGCGGCTGCGCCGACAGGGGATTCAGCGTGGCGGCCATGCGATGCGCCTCCGCCGCGTCGGCGTGGCGGTTCAGCGCGGCGAACGCGCTTCCCAGATTGTCGTGGTAGTCGGCGACGCCGCCGGTCTGCCGGATCGCCTCCTCGATCAGCTCGACGGCGGGGCCGGGATGCCCGGCCTGGAGCGCCAGCACACCCAGCAGGTGCAGCGCGTCGGGGTGGCGCGGGTCGGCGGCCAGGACGGTGCGGTAGTCGCGCTCCGCGTCGGCCAGCCGTCCCGCCCGATGGTGGGCGACGGCGCGGCCGAGCCGGGCGGCGACGTCTTCGGGCGTCGTCGGCGAAGCCTGGTCTGGGGGCTGATTCATGAGGTTCGCCTTTTCCGTCTGCCCGATCCGGCCCCGGGTTGCGGGGCCTTCCGCCGGTCTGTTGCCGCCGGTCTGTTGCCGGAAGGGAGTGCCATGTTCACCGGTTCCCGGTAAAGATGCTGTTAGTCCATGCCCCATTCAGGAGCCGTTCCGTGTCCGAGCCGAGCGATCCACCCCGTTCCCCGTCGCCGCGTCCGGGCCTGCTCGCCCGTGGCGTGGGGAGGCTGGGTGGTTTGGCCGCTCAGGCGATGCGCCTCTATGCGGAGGCCAACGCCCTGGCCTCGGACGGGCTGGCCGCGGAGGCGGAGGCCGCCTACCGCCGCACGCTGGCGCTGAACCCGCGCTTCGCGGAGGCGCACAACAATCTGGGCAATGTCCTGCGCGCCCTGGACCGCGCGGAGGAGGCAGTGGCCGCCTACCGCGAGGCGCTGGCCTGCGGTCTCGACCATCCGCTGGTCCATTACAATCTGGCCTCGGCCCTGAAGGCGGCGGGCGATACGGCGCCGGCGGAACGGCATTTCCGTCGGGCGCTGGTCGAGGAACCGGCCTATGCGGAAGCCTTCAACAACCTCGCCAACCTGCTGCGCGACGGCGACCGGCTGACCGAGTCCGCCACCGCCTACCGCCGTGCGCTGGCGCTGCGGCCCGCCTGGGACGAGGCGCACGACAACCTGTCCGGCGCCCTCTACCTGCTTCACGAGGAGGGACGGCACGAGGAGGCGGCGTGGTTCGCCCGGCTGTGGCTGCGCGATCATCCCGACCATCCGGTGGCCCGCCACATCGGCGCCGCCATCGCCGGCCTGGACGCCGGCGAACGGGCGTCCGACGCCTATGTCCGGCAGATGTTCGACCTGTTCGCCGGTGAGTTCGACGACAAGCTGCTGGGTGAGCTGGGCTACCGCGCCCCGACGCTGCTCGCCGAGGCGCAGGCCGACGCCGGGATCGCGGCGGACGGGACGCTGGACGTGCTGGACGCCGGTTGCGGCACCGGCCTGTGCGGCCCCTTCCTGCGCGGCCCGGCCCGCCGTCTGGTCGGGGTGGACCTGTCGCCGGGCATGCTGGAGCGCGCCGCCGCCCGCGGCCTGTACGACGCATTGGAGGAGGCGGAACTCGGCGCTTTCCTGGCGGAGCGCCCGGCGGCCTTCGATCTGATCGTGGCCGCCGATGTGCTGTGCTACTTCGGCGCGCTGGATGGGGTGCTGGTGCGGGCCGCCGCGGCGCTGCGTCCCGGTGGGTGGGTGGCCTTCACGGTGGAGCGGCTGGAGGAGGGCGGGGCGCCCTGGCGGGTCAGCCCGCACGGCCGCTACGCCCATACGGAGGGCCATGTGCGGGACGCTCTGAGCACCGCGGGGCTGACCGTCCTGCGCCTCGCTCCGGACACCCTGCGCCACGAGAGCGGCGCGCCGGTGGCCGGGCTGGTGGTGCTGGCGGCGCGGCCCTGACGAGGCCGCTAGCTAGGCTCAGTCGAGCATCGGCAGGCCGGTCTCGATCCGCACCAGAGCGGCGAGCAGCGGTGCGCCGATGTCGCGCCGGACGAAGTTGCTCGCCCGGTCCGCGGCGTTGAGCGAGCCCTGGAAGCTCTTGCGCCAGCGGTCGTCGCCGTACATCACCTTCTCCGCCTTGGCCTTCTGGGCGAGCAGGCCGGGCCGGCGGCCGGCGGAATCGTCCACCAGACGGGTCAGCCGCTTCATCAGCTCGTTGGCGCTGGTCGGGTCGCCGCGCTTCAGCGCCGCCTCGATCAGCTCGGCCAGAGCCTCGCCGCGGATGTCGAGGTCCTGCACCTGCTCGGCGTAGGACAGCGCCACCGAGGCGTCGGAACGGCGGGCGATGCGGCCCAGCACCGCCGGGATCGTCCAGGGATTCTCGTCCTGCACGGTGCGCAGCAGGCCCAGCGCCAGATTGGTGTCGCCCAGCTCGGACGCGGCGACCGCCAGCTCCGGCGGGCAGCAGTCGGTCTTGGTCTCACGGAACTTGGAGAACTGCGTCTCCACGGTGTTCAGGAACAGGGTGCGGGCCGCGCCCTCCTTGCCGGCGCGCAGCAGCGTCTGGGCGACCAGACCCAGCTCCCAGCTGCAGTTGCGGGCGGTGGCGTAGGCCTTGGCCTCCTCGGCGAGCTGCCCGGCCAGCGCCATGTCGCCGCGCCACGCCGCCGCCTTGGCGATGTCGGCGAGGTTGTAGATGCGGGTCGAGCATTCCGGGATCTGCCGGGTGATGTCGAGCGCGAGCTGGTTCTGCCCCATCAGGGCGAGCGCGCGGGCGACGAACAGATCCTGCCCGGCCCCGTCGGCCGCGGCTCCGCGGCGCACCGCGCTGACGAAGGGGGCGATGATCTCCTTCGCCCGCGCGGTGTCGCCGATGGTGTTGTAGGCAACGGCCAGCGACAGCCAGTCCCAACGGGCGGCGGTGATCGGCGTCTCCACCGGGGGCAGCATTTCCGCCACCCGGTGCAGGAAGCACAGCGATGTCATCGGCTCGTTGCAGACCAGCGAGCGGATGCGCGAGCGGAACTCGAAGAAGTCGAAGTCGCCGACAAACTGGTTGGTGACGAGCTGGACGGCCAGCGTGCTGTCCGGATACTTGACGACGATTTCGTTCAGCAGCCGGTCCGCCTCCTTCAGGAAGCGGCTCTCCTCGGCGATGTCGTAGGTGTTGTCCGCCTGCCGGATCATCTGCATCGCCTGGACGAACAGGCGGTTGGCCGGCGCCTGGTCGGGCTGCGGCTGCTGCTGCGCCATCGCCGGGGTGCCGGCGCCTCCCACCGCCACGGTGAACGCCGCCAGCGCCATGAGCAGGCTCATGGCGGCGGAGGCGGCAAGACGGCGGGCGGGGGCGGGCAGGATGGCCATGGCGGTGCGGAGACCCTGGTGCGCTAGAGGACGCGGGCGTAGTTGACGACACGCTGGACGTTCGGCAGCGTGCGGGCGTGCTCGATCACGCGGTCGAGCTCGCCCTGGTGGGTGGCCAGACCCATGAGATAGACGACGCCGTTGACGGTATCGATGCTGAAATTCTGGCTATGAATCTGCGAATCGAAGGTCAGCTTCGTGCGGAGCTGTGTGGTGATCCAGGTGTCGCGGGCGCTGTCCATGATGCCCGAGTCGGTGTCCACCTGGATCTCGTTGATGACTTCCTTGACGCCTTCCACCTGCCAGCACAGGCGCACGGCGTCGAGGCGCATCTGGGCGTCGGTGGCGCGACCGGTCAGTAGCACGCGGCCCTGATCAACGGTCAGGCCGATGCGGCTATGCATATCCAGCGAGTGTTGGAACCACAGATGGTTGATGCGGGCCTTGATCTCGGTGTCCGAGGCGAAGCCGGACAGGCCCCGGTGCTCGCTGGCCGCGACGACGGCGGTGCCCCCGGCGGCGCCCAGCACGACGGGCGCGCAGCCAGACGCAAGACCCGCGACAGCGGCCATCCCGACCAGCGCCCAAAGGCGGCCAAACCCCGACACGCTCTGCCTCCGATCCCCGGCCCGCCGAAAGAACGGGCGGGCGGAAAAAGTCATGCCGCAGGTGCGTTGGCAATGGGGAATCTTGGGAGTGTCAGACTTCATCGTGGTTTTGTCCCGGGGTGATGCACGAATGTTTCACTCGCTGCGAGCGCGAAGGAATCCGGGCTAGGCGAAGGGCGCGCGCGTCACCAGCCCGGCGATTTCGCGTGCGAGAACGCGGGCGATCTTCTGCCGCGCCTTGGGGTCGCGCAGGATCGCCTCGTCCTTCGGATTCGACAGGAAGCCGGTCTCCAGCAGGACGGACGGAACGTCCGGCGCCTTGAGCACCGCGAAGTTGGCGGAGCGCATCGGGTTGTCGAGCAGCAGCATGTCCTTCCCCGCCCCCTTCACGATCGCGTGCCGGGCCACCAGCGCCGCGTGCTTGGTGTGGCGCGCCGTCAGGTCCAACAGGATCTCCTTCACGGCCTTCTTGGCGTCCTTCACGTCGACGCCGCCCAGCCGGTCCACGGCGTTCTCCTTGTGCGCCAGCGCCGCAGCGAAGGAGTCGGAGCTTTTTTCGGACAGGGTGTAGGCGGATAGGCCGCGCGCCTCACGGTTGGGTGCGCTGTCGGCGTGGATGGAGACGAACAGGTCGGCCCGCGCTGCGCGGGCGGCGTCCACCCGCTCGCCCAGCGCCAGGAAGCGGTCACCGTCGCGGGTCAGCGTCACCCCCAGCTTGTGCTGCCGTGATAGCAGGCGCCCGACCTCCTGCGCGATGTGCAAAGTGATCTCTTTTTCTTGGGTGCCACGGGCGCCGATGGCCCCCGGGTCGATGCCGCCATGGCCGGGGTCGAGCACCACCATGCGCGGGCGCGCCGCCGGGTGGGGCTTGGTCTGGGCACCCGCGGCGTGCGGGAACAGCAAGGCACCGGCCCCGGCGAGGGGGACGGTCAGCGCCAGCTGAAGAAGACGTCTGCGTTCCATTCGCCCCTGATTCCGCAAGGAGTTGGGGCCGCCGAAACCAAAAGTCCTGAGCGCGATCGGAAAGGCGGCGTCCGGCCCGAACAGGCCTGAGGTTGAGCCCAAGGTGTGAGCGTTAACCAATGGGGACGCGCAAAAGGGTTGTCAAGGCCGGGCGGGTTAGCTCCGCCAATTGTCGCGGCCAAGCCGTCATGGAGGGCGTCGCCACCCTATGAAGATTCGACTCTTTCCAAGAATTCCTTGATGATGATGGCCGAAAGCGCTAAAATTTTAGAAATAAGCTCGGGAGGTGGCGATGTTGAGGAAAGCCTTGTTCAACATCATCCGGCAGGAGCAGCGCGAGGTCGAAGACGAACTCGAAAAGGAAGAGCGCCGCATGGCTCCCGACGTCGGTCGGGTGGTTGCGTTGCAGCGCGAAGTTACCGACCTGAGGCGCGAACTGGAACATTACCGCGACGTCTGATCGCACGAATACGAACGAATCCGTCCGCAAACCCCTTTCCTGCAATGGCGGGAAAGGGGTTTTCTGTATTCGCATGAATTTCTCCGGCGTCTGTAGCGGTGCACCATTTCAATGCTGCAATGCAGCATAAAATTGCTCATTTAATGAGCAATGGAGGGGTGACCTCCTGGGCTTTGACTGGAAATTAATCACTCCACCGCCGGAAATCGTGGAAGGGGTTGATCCAAAGCAATGGAGGCACCGGGGACGGCGGGCAGACTTCCGGGGTAGCCTGTTTGTCACAGGGGCGATTCATCCCATCCGGCCAAGCACATGAACGGACCGGAGCGGCGGGCGGCAGGATTGGGCGAGACCGACGATGAACCGCTGGCACGCCGGTTGCGGAGTGCCAGTCCGAACGCTCCCTGCTCCCTTGATGGAGGGCTGCCCGATGTCGGACGCTGTTTCGGACGCCATGGCCGAAGACGCCCAGAACGTCCCCGTTCATTCCCTCGTGCCCACCGTGCGCCGCCGCCGTGGCGGCCAACTGACCGCCGGCCTGTCGCTGGTGTCGCAACGCTACCTGCTGCTTCTGCGCTTCGCGGTCGTCAACGCCGCGGGCTTCACGCTTCTCGCCGCCGCCTTGGCGGAGGGGCTGATCGACCCCATCATCGCCACCGACAGCACGCATCTCTGCCTGCTGATCTTCCTGGTCTTCCTGGTCGGGCTGGGGCTGTCGGCGCAGCGCATCCTGCGCACCAGCCGCGAACTGAACCGCGCCAAGGAATTCGACCCCTCCGTCCCGTCGCGCGCCGCGCGCTATCTGGCGGAGGTCCGCGGTCGGGATTCCGGGGCGCGGTCGATCGCCGCATCCTCCCTGAAGTTTAAGTTGTCGGCGCGCATCGGCACGGTGCGGCAGATTTCCTCGACCCTGGTGATCCTCGGTCTGATCGGCACGGTCATCGGCTTCATCATGGCCCTGTCGGGCGTCGACCCGGAAAAGGCCGGCGACGTCGCCGCCATCGGCCCGATGGTGTCGAAGCTGATCGAGGGCATGGCGGTCGCGCTCTACACCACGCTGGTCGGCGGCGTCCTGAACATCTGGCTGAACATCAACATCGGCCTGTTGTCCGGCGCCACGGTGAACCTGATCACCGAGATCGTCGCCGTGGGGGAACGCCATGCAGGCCCTTGACCAGTTCGAGGAGGACGACGCCGGCACCGTCTTCCGCGACGTCATCACGCTGGCGCTCTGCGGTTTCGTGGCGGTGGTCATCCTGCTGCTTCCCCACATCCGGCCGGAGGCCAAGCAGGCCGACACGGCGGGCGTCGCGGCGCCCGGCAACGTCATGGTCGAGGCCCGCTGGCCCGACGAACTGGATGCCGACGTCGACCTGTGGGTGGAGGCGCCGGGCGACGTGCCGGTCGGCTACTCCAACAAGTCCGGCGTGATCTTCAACCTGCTGCGCGACGACCTCGGCCGCAACGCCGACCCGACGAAGCTGAACTACGAGGCCAGCTACAGCCGCGGCATCCCGCCCGGCGAGTACGCGGTGAACCTGCATCTCTACCGGAACAAGGCGACGGTCTTCCCGGTGCCGGTCACCGTGGTGGTCAGCGCCAAGCGGCCGGACGGCGACAACGCGCGCCAGCTTCTCGCCACCACCATCCAGCTGGACCGGGAGGGACAGGAACTGACCGTCTTCCGCTTCAAGCTGACCGAGTCCGGCGAGCTGGTCGGCGACAGCGTGCACAGCCTCTACAAGCCCCTGCGCAGCGGGAGGAAATCATGACCCAATTGCTCGACTTCCAGGCCGCTGCGGTCGCATTGGCCGCCACGCTCGCCACCATCGCCATCTGGGCGCCGCGCCGGCTGTGGGTGAAGGTGTCGGCGGTCGCCGTCTCCATCGGCTTCATGCCCGTCGCCTATGCCGGCATGGCCGATCTGCTGAGCAAGCCGAAGCCGGTCCGCATGGAATGGGCGCAGAGCGCCGCCGCCCAGGCCACCATTCTGGGAGCCCAGATCAAGGAGGGGCAGGGGATCTACCTGTGGCTCCAGCTGGAGGGCGGGGCCGAGCCGCGCTACTACAAGCTGGGCTGGGACCAGAAGCTCGCCGAACAGCTCCAGCAGGCGATGCGCGAGGCGGAGAGGAACCGGTCCGGCATGGCCATGACACTGCCCTTCGAAAACACGCTGGATCCCGACAAGCCGAAATTCTACGCCCTGCCGCAGCCCCAGCTTCCCGAGAAGAACGGCGAGGAGGGCGGGCCGGGGCCGATGGTCTACCGCCACCCCGGCATGGACGCCTGACGCGCTGGACGCGACCGGATCGTGACGCTGGGGACGGGGCTTCTCATCCCAGCTTCACGTACCCCCGCTCGATCACCCGTTCCGCCGCTTCGAAGACCGCCTGCATCTCCTCGTAGGCGCGGCGGACGCGGGCCAGCTCCTCGATGGCGGCGGCATCGGGATGACGGTGGTCCGCCACCTTCAGCCCGGCGCGCAGATAGTCGGCCCGCAGCTCCGCCACCCGGACGGCCATCCGCAGGAAGGACGTCTGGTTGAGGTTGGGAAGCTCGCGTCCCATCACTTCGCAATTCGCCTCCAGCACCGCCGCTTCCATATTCTCCAGGAAGTGCATGATCCGGTGCCGCGACGTGTTTTCTGCCGCTTCCGGCGTCAGCAGCTTGTCAACCTTGCCCTTGGCGTACTCGCCGATGATCTTCCCGCCCATGCCCATGGCTCGCCTCCCGGTTCGGCCCGATGCCGGAACGACGCATTGTCGCATGGGAATCCTTACCAAATGCTGCCGGAAAGGCGTTCCGGTATTCCCACATTGCACGATGCATCCCGCGGACGATCGTGCTACGGAATCCGCCCTCGATTCCAGGTCGCAACGGTAGGCGCGCATGTCCGGCACCGCTTCTGAATACATCCTCACCGTCTCGTGCCCCGATGCCGTGGGCATCGTCTACGCCGTGTCGGGCTTCCTGGCCGAGCGGTCGTGCAACATCATCGACAGCGCGCAGTTCGGCGACCGCGGGACCAATCTGTTCTTCCTGCGCATTCATTTCTCGGCCGCCGCCGCGGGGCCGTCGCAGGCGGAGCTTCAGGCGGACTTCGCCGAGCAGGTGGCCGAACGCTTCGGCATGACCTGGAAGCTGCACGACGCCGGGCGGCGCCAGCGGGTCCTGATCATGGTCTCGAAGTTCGGGCATTGCCTGAACGACCTGCTGTACCGCTACCGCACCGGCTATCTGCCGATCGAGATCCCGGCCATCGTGTCCAACCACCGCGACTTCTACCAGCTCGCGGCGTGGCACAACATTCCCTTCCATCACCTGCCGGTGACCAACGACAGCAAGGCCCAGCAGGAGGCCCGTCTGCTGGAGATCGCGGAGCAGGAAAAGATCGATCTGGTCGTGCTCGCCCGCTACATGCAGGTGCTGTCCCCGGCCCTGTGCGAGCGGATGGCCGGACGGGTCATCAACATACACCACTCCTTCCTGCCCAGCTTCAAGGGCGCCAAGCCGTACCATCAGGCGCACGCCCGCGGCGTGAAGCTGATCGGCGCCACCGCCCACTACGTCACCTCGAACCTCGACGAGGGGCCGATCATCGAGCAGGAGGCGGAGCGCGTCGACCACACGATGACGCCCGACGACCTGGTGGCCATCGGGCGTGACATCGAGAACATCGTGCTGGCTCGGGCGGTCCGCTACCACGTCGAACACCGCGTCCTGCTGAACGGCGGACGCACCGTCGTCTTCAAGTAAGGCGGCTGGCCTTCTCCGACCCTCCGGGAACCTCAGTGCTTCATGGCGAGCGAGGCTTCCTCGGGGTGGGGGGTGAAGACGGCGCGGGTGATCGCCTGCTCGATCTGCTCGCGGGTGAAGGGCTTGGGGATCACCGGGCCCAGATGCTCCAGCCCCTGCTTGGCCAGTTCGTTGGGAAAGGCGGTGACGAAGATCACCGGTAGGAAGCGCTTGCGGCGAAGCTCCCGCGCCACCTCGATTCCGTTGTCTCCTTCGGCCAGACGGATGTCCATCAGCGCGAGCGTCGGCGCATGGCGAGAAGCCAGCGTCAGCGCCTCGTCCATGGTGGCGGCGTTGCCGCAGACGGTGTGGCCCATGCCGCGCACGGTCTCCGCCAGATCGAAGGCGATGATCGCGTCGTCCTCGACGATCAGGATCGTCGCCGTCAGCTTCGAGCGCACCCGCTCTCGGGCGAAGTTCAGCCGCTCCACCGCGTCTTCCGGGGCAATGCCCAGCACGGTGGCGGCGTCGGCGACCGGCAGATCCTCCAGGTTGACCAGCAGGTAGAGCCGACGATCCATCTCGTCCAGGCTGTGCAGCGCCGCCTCGACCGGATGGGCGCCGGGCGCGCCAGCCCGGGCACCGGAGCTGTCCTGCAACTGGTTCAGGTAGCGGTAGAGCGAACCGCGCGAGGGGTCCACCACTGCCGACCCGCCCGGCCCGTCCAGGTACCATTCAAGCGTGCGCGTCACCAGGGCATCCCCCTGCGTCGATGTGCCGGTCAAGGCCCGCGCATAGCGTCGCAGATAAGGCAGATGTTCCATCAGGTGGCGGGTGTTTTGATCCATGACTTTTTCCCCGTACCTCCAGCCAGTGCGTACCGCCGAGGGGCGCTGGCTTGCCTGCCGCGTTTCCCGGACTTTGCCGAATGTTCCCGTCCGATCGCTTACAAAGTTAAGTTCATATGGCGCAGTTCGCGCCGTATCGGGAGTGACGACGAAAGGGTTATTCGGGATAGTTTGATCGGATTAAGTCCCGTCGCCGGACGGGCGGCATCATACCTCGTTCGCTCGGGCGCAGGGGCTTTTCGGGCGGCCCGCCCCCGTTCCGTTCGCTGCACATGCGAGGGAAGCGGAACAATTGGCGAGGGCCGGTTGTTGGGACTGACAATGGTGTGATTCCTCCCTGAACCGCCAGTCACTGCCGCCGCAGCGCCTGTCCCAGCGGGGACGCGCCGGCGGCGTTTTTTTTGCACGGCATCGAAAAAAAGCGCGCTGGTGGGCTTGCGCCGGGATGAGTGCGATATTACTGACTGTCCCCGGCGTCGCGCACCGGTGGTGGAACGGCTTGGAAACCGTCCGGCACCGCCCCGCCAGACCCGAGCCTGTCGAACCGCGTATGCCAGGGCTGCGCATGCCAGAGTCGCGTATGACCGAACCAGATTTCGACCCGGCAGGCTCTGATCGGCCCGATTCCGATCCGCCGGTGACCGATGGCATGGCGCCGGACGAACTGGCGGATTTCCATGCCTGGCGGCAGCGCGTGGTCGGCACCAACATTTCCGACAAGACCCTGCTGGCGACCGATTATCTCAATCACTTCAACGAAATCGTGATGTTGATCGAGATGATTCCGGACATGCCGGACATGCTGGAGGAATGCCTGATCTGGCAGCCCAAGAGCTACCAGGAGCATTTCCGCGACAGCGGCTTCTCGGACAAGGATCTGGCCATCGAGGCGTACGGCCACGTTCCGGCCAAGTTCAAGCGGCCGTTCGAGGACACCATCGCCCAGGCGCATCAGGTGGTCCGCCACACGCTGGAGCGCGTGTCCATCGACATCCAGGATGGGGCGACCGACAAGCTGCGGCTGGACTGCCAGACCTCCGTCGCGATGATCCACCGAATCATCCAGATCGCCAATGGCATCATCCACGGCACCGCCCACGTCATGGAGCAGGGCGAAATCGACCTGTATCTGAGCGCCGACTGAGTGGTCGAGCGCTTGGGGTTGAAAGCGCCCGATCTCTGCGCAGATGATTATTGCTTGTGCACCAAGCATTCCTTCCTTGCATGGCTCAAAGGCCGAGCGTCCAACTACAGTAAGCCTTCGAACGAAGAGGAGGCGGCGCTGCGGCGGATGCCTCCCACCGGGAGTGGAGACAGACCGTGAAGGGACCCGCCATCGCAGCGGCCGAGGCATCGGCTGGGGCGCAGGGGGACGTGTCGGTCGATGTGGAGGCTGCGGCTGACCTTGCCGCCTCCCCGGAGATGCGCCTCTGGTTGCGTCTTTCGGCGTGCGCCGTTCTCATCGGCGCCCGGTTGCGCAGCCGTTTGCGCGACGAGTTCAGCACCACCCAGCCGCGTTTCGATCTGTTGTGCCTGCTCGAACGTCAGCCGGAAGGGCTGACCATGGGCGAGTTGTCGAAGCGCATGATGGTCACCAACGGCAACGTCACCGGCATTGTAGAACGCTTGGCCACGGATGGGCTGGTCACGCGGGCTGCGGCGTCGAACGACCGGCGCATGCAGTTCGTCCGGATCACCCCCGAAGGCAGCGCCCTGGCGCAGGCCATCGCGGCGGCGCAACGCCGCTGGCTGGCCGAACTGACGGCGGGAATGCCCCACGGCGACATGGTGCAGTTGATGGGGTTGTTGGGAAAGCTCAAGAACACGGTGCGTGGCGGAGGCGTCAGAGGATGATTCGGTCCGGTCATATCGACAGTTTCACCCGCGACCGGCTGCCGCCGCCGGAGCAGATGCCCGATTTTTCCTACGACCGGCCCGAACTCACCTATCCCGAGCGTCTGAACGCCGCCGCGGCCCTGCTGGACGTCTGGCGGGAGCGCGGCTGGGACGAGCGCCCCTGCGTCATCGGAAACGGCGACGTGTGGAGCTATGGCCGCTTCCGCGACACGGTGGACCGCATTGCGCGCCTGCTGGCCGAACGGTTCGGGATCGTTCCCGGCAACCGGGTTCTGGTGCGCGGGACCAACACGCCGATGCTGGCCGCCTGCTGGCTGGCGGTTCTGAAGGCCGGCGCGGTGGTGGTGCCGACCATGCCGCTGCTGCGCGCGACGGAGCTGGAAAGCATCATCGAGCGCGCCGCCGTCTCGCTGGCGTTGTGCGACGCGCGCTTTGCCAAGGATCTCAACGGGGCGGCGGAATCGATGGGCGGGGGGATGCCTGTCGTGACCTTCAACGGCGGCGACCTCGAAGGATGGCTGGAAGAGACCGAAGCCGGCTTCGCCGTGGTGGACACCGCCGCCGACGATGTGGCGCTGATCGCCTTCACCTCGGGCACCACCGGCAAGCCCAAGGCGACCGCGCATTTCCACCGCGACCTCTTGGCCGTGGCCGACCTGTCGCCGCAATCGCTGCTGAAGACCGGTGGCGACGACGTGTTCTGCGGCACGCCGTCGCTCGCCTTCGCTTATGGCCAGGGTGGGATGCTGCTGTTCCCGCTGCGGGTGGGGGCGTCGGTCGTGCTGCTGGACCGGGCCACGCCGGAACGGTTGCTGGAGATGACCGCCCGGCACAAGGCGACGGTTATGTTCACCGTGCCGACCGTCTACCGCGCCATGACCGCGCGGATCGAGGAGGACCCGGCTCTGGCCGAGGGGCTGCGCACGCTGCGCGCCTGCGTCTCGGCGGGGGAGCCGCTGCCCGCCACCACGCTGGAGGGCTGGCAGGCAGTGACGGGGATGGAGATTCTCGACAGCTTCGGCACCACGGAGATGCTGAATGCCGTCCTGCATTCGCCGCCCGGCGCTGTCCGGCCCGGTGCCACTGGGATGGTGGTTCCGGGATACGAGGCCCGCGTGGTCGACGACAGCCTGACCCCGCTGCCTCCCGGCCAGATCGGGCGGCTGGCCGTGCGCGGCCCGACCGGCTGCATCTACCTGGACGACCCGCGCCAGGAGAACTACGTGCAGGGCGGCTGGAACCTGACCGGTGACGCCTTCCGCATGGATGAGGACGGCTATTTCTGGTATCACGCGCGGACCGACGACCTGATCGTCTCCGCCGGCTATAAGATTTCCGGCCTGGAGGTGGAGGACGTTCTGCTCGGCCACGAAGCGGTGGAGGAATGCGCGGTCATCGCGGCGCCCGATCCGCTGCGCGGCTCCATCCCCAAGGCCTTCATCGTCACCCGCGACGGCGTGCGGCCCAGCGACGATCTTGCGGAGCGGCTGCAATGCTACGTCAAGGACCGGATCGCCCCGTACAAGTACCCCCGCGCGGTGGAGTTCCTGGAGCAGTTGCCGCGGACGGAAACGGGCAAGATCCAGCGTTACAAGTTGCGGCAGAGGGAATGGGTCGAGAACGAGGATTGACCGGGGGAAGATTCACCAGGGACCGGGCGGCGCACGCGCCGCTGGTGCAGTTCCTGCTCTTCGCGGTGGTCGGCTGCGCCGCGGCGGTTGGCCATTACGGCGTTCTGATCGCCCTGTCGGAACTGGCGGCGGCTCCGCCGGTCCTGGCCTCGTCGGCGGGATTCCTCGTCGGCGGCGTCATCAGCTACCTGCTGAACTACGGCCATGTCTTTCGCAGCGAGCAGGATCATCTGCCCACCGCCACGAAGTTCGTGGCCGTCGCAGCGGTGGGGCTGTGCGTGAACAGCGCCATCATGTGGGCCTTGGCGCAGCGGCTGGGCCTGCATTACCTGCTGGCCCAGCTCACCGCCACGGCGCTGGTGATGCTGTGGAGCTTCGGCGCGAACCGCTACTGGACCTTCAAGGCCGGATCGCCTGCCGCCTGAGCGCCTGTCGGCTCACCGTGAGAGCGAGCGACGAAGGAATGGCGGTGCGGCGTCGGGCCGATGTTCTTCGCCAGACGATCGCCTTTCAGTCCGGCGGCGGACAGCCGGGCCTGCAACTCCGCCGGCGTATAGGTTGAAAAGCCGGCCTCGCGCCGGATGCGGCGGTAGTCGGACAGGGCCATGCGCCCCAGCCCCATCAGCGCCGCCATCAGGAAGCCGTGCCGGCGCGCCATGCTGAGCTGGCTGGCGATGTCGCGCAGCATCGGCGTGTCGGGCTCCACCACGTCGGCGATCAGGATGCGCCCACGGGTGCCGATCAGGTGGCGCCAGCGGTGAAGGACGGCCTCCAACTCCTCCCGCGGGATGTATTGCAGCACGGAGACGGCCAGCACCAGATCGACGCTGCCCGTCGGAAGGGTGGTGAGATCGTCGTCGTCGAGGACCCGGATACCCGGATGGCCGGACAGCCGCTCGCGCAGGCGTTGCCGCACCGCGGGGGCGGCGTCGTACAGCCAGACGTTCCGGCAGCGCTTGGCCATGGCCTCCGCCGCCAGCGCGTCGCCGCAGCCGAAATCCAGGACGGTCCCCCCCTCCGGAAGATAGGCGTCGAGGTCGTTCTGCAGGCAGGCGAAATGCGCTTCGAGGTTGCGCTGATTCGCGTAAATGGCGTTGGGGCGGTTCCAGAAATCGACCCAGCCACTGGAGCCCTGGCCGCCCGGTGGCCCGGACGACGTCCCATTGTCGTGCATATCCCGCATCCCCTTTTGTGGGCCGCTTCTTACCGAGGGGATATTGTTGTTCGTCTCTTCTCCAGGAAGAGCCCCCTCGATCCGGCCATGTCGTAATGATGGTAGGGGCGAACAATCGCGACGGTCAAGAATGACCGGCGGAACTATGCCGCCGGGGGGCGGAGAAGCGGGAGGTTGTTTCAGGGCGCCGGGAACTCGGCGAAGCGGGCGAGTCGGATGCTTCGCTCGCCAAGCAGGGCGGCGAAGGCCGGGCCTCTCAGATAGTCGTGCTCCACCTTGCGTTGGTCCACCAGCGGGTCGGCGCGGCGCAGGGCTTCGTCCGGGATGCCGGGATGGACCATCACCAGCAGCCGCCCGGCGGGACGGTCGAGAAAGCGCGCCATCAGATCGGGGAAAGGCTGGCGTCCGGAGAAGTCGTAGACACCGGCGAAGCGGTTGTTGGCGGGGATGCCGCGCGCCCGCGCCAGCCGCGCCAGCCCACCGCCGAGCCCGCCGATCAGCAAGGTCTTCGGCACCGCCACGCCGCGGCGCAGGACGGCCCCCACCGGCTCCCCGCACAGGCGGACATAGGCGCCGGGCAGGGTGGCCAGGGCGTCGGCCACCGCCTCGCGCACGGTGGGAAGCTGGTGGACGTGCTGGTGGCCGTCGATGTAGGCGGGCGGCCCGCCCCAGGCCGCGGCGAAAGCGTCGAGCTGGCGGGCCAGCTCCTCCCGGATTTCCTTGGGATCGAGGCCGCCGGTGTAGGCCAGTTTCATCAGCCGTCCCAGCGGCGGCAGCTTTCCGTCCGGCGCCAGCTTGGGCAGGGAACCCAGCGGCGGCTGGTCGGTCAGGGTGAAATGCAGCCCGACGTCGGCCTTGCCGGCCAGTTCCTTCAGCGGCGCCGCTCCCTCCGCCCAATAGGTGCAGAGCGTCATGGCCGAGGTCGCCGTCAAGCGTCCGGCGGCGATGAGGTCGCGGATGGCCTCGTTGACGCCCGGCGACAGGCCGTAGTCATCGGCGCAGAGCAGGACCGGATGCGTGGAACGCGGGGCTGGTGTGGTGTCGGTGTCGGGCATGGCGATGTAAGGTGGGACGGAAAGCGGCGCAAAGCCGGGGAGGGGATGATGGAGTGGGACAGCCTGTGGTTCAACGGTCATGCGGCCACCATGGCTCCGGGAGGAGTCGTGCGGGACGCGGTGATCGCCGTGAAGGACGGGCGGATCGCCTGGGTCGGCGCCGCCAAGGACCGCCCAGCCGGTCGCGCCGCCGAGGAGCATGACCTGGGCGGGCGCTGGGTCACGCCGGGGCTGATCGACTGCCACACCCATCTGGTCTTCGGCGGCAACCGCGCCCGCGAGTTCGAAATGCGGCTGGAGGGCGCGACCTACGAAGAGATCGCGCGCGCCGGAGGCGGCATCGCCTCGACCGTCGCCGCCACCCGCGTCGCCGACGAGGATGGCTTGATCGCCAGCGCTGCCGTGCGCCTGCAACGGCTGCTGGCCGAGGGCGTGACGATGGTGGAGGTGAAGTCCGGCTACGGTCTAGACCTCGCCACGGAGCGGCGGATGCTGCGTGCCGCACGGGCTCTGGGTGAGCGCTTCCCCGTCACGGTGCGGACGACCGGGCTGGCCGCCCACGCGCTGCCTCCGGAGTTCGCCGGGCGGGCGGACGACTACATCGCGTTGGTCTGCGAGGACATCCTGCCCACCCTGGCCGCGGAGGGGCTGCTGGACGCGGTCGATGCCTTCTGCGAACGGATCGCCTTCTCGCCGGAGCAGACGGCCCGCGTGTTCGGTACCGCGCGGCGGCTCGGCCTGCCGGTGAAGCTGCACGCCGACCAGCTCTCGGACGGCGGCGGGGCCGCGCTGGCCGCGCGCTACAAGGCGCTGTCCGCCGACCATGTGGAGCACACCGGCGAGGAGGGCGCGCGGGCGATGGCCGCGGCGGGGACGGTGGCCGTGCTGCTGCCCGGCGCCTTCTACACGCTGCGCGAGACCAAGCTGCCGCCCATCGAGCTGTTCCGGCGCCATGGCGTACCGATGGCGGTGTCCACCGATTGCAATCCCGGCACCTCGCCCGCCGTGTCGCTGCTGCTGATGCTGAACATGGCCTGCACCCTGTTCCGCCTGACCCCGCAGGAGGCGCTGGCCGGAGTCACCCGCAACGCCGCCCAGGCGCTGGGCATGGCCGCCATCCATGGCACGCTGGAGCCCGGCAAGGCCGCCGATCTGGCGGTGTGGGACGTCGGCGACCCGGCGGAGCTGTGCTACTGGCTGGGCGCCAATCCCTGCGCCGCGGTGGTGCGGGGCGGGCGGCTGGTGCGGGGCGGTCTGGAGTGACGTTGCCGAAGCGATAGCGTACTCTGAACCCGTCTGGAGGGCGCGATGGGGAAGATCGTTCTTGAGGATGTTGAGGAAGGCACGCTGGACCGCCTGAAGGCGCTTGCGAGCAGCGCCGGGCGGACGCCGGAGGAGGAGGCGAAACTGCTGTTGGCAGGCGCCTTGGCGCGCGAAGCTGGCGAGCAGGCGCGCCGTCATGACCTGCTGGAGCGGATGCGGCGGACCGCGGCCATGACGCCGCCGGGATTTCACGTCGATATGACTGATCTCATTCGCGAGGACCGCGACCGGTGAACGTCGTCGATGCCAGCGTCGCCATGAGGTGGTCGATCCAGGACGGTTACACGTCCTTGGCTCAGGCTCTCGTCAGCGGTGGGGGAATGCTCGTCGCCCCCGATCTGGTGGTGCCGGAAGTGACGAACGCTTTGTGGAAGATGCGCCGGTCCGGCCTCATCAGCGAGGAGCAGGCGGACCGGGTGTTGGCGGAGGTCCCGCAAGCTTACACGATGCTTGTGCCGATGTCGGGGCTGATCCGGCGGGCCTTCTCCATCGCCGTGGCCCTCGATCATCCGGCCTACGACTGCTTTTATCTGGCGCTGGCCGAGGAACTCGGCGCGCCGCTCGTCACGCTGGACAAGCGCCTGCACTCCCGCACCCGCTCCACCCCTTGGGAAGCGTTGACCGTTCTGCTGGGCGGCGGCACTGTTCCCGTCTGAAAACAACAAACGCATCAAGCAAAATTCGAGAGGGACGAGTCACATGTCCGACACCAAGCCGCCGGCCGCGCAGCCGGCCAACCGCCGCGTCATCCGGGCGCCGCACGGCACGGAACTGTCCGCCAAGTCCTGGCTGACCGAGGCGCCGCTGCGCATGCTGATGAACAACCTCGACCCCGACGTCGCGGAGAACCCGGACGAGCTCGTGGTCTATGGCGGCATCGGACGGGCGGCGCGGAACTGGGAGTGCTTCGACGCCATCGTGGCGTCGCTGAAGACCCTGAACGAGGACGAGACGCTGCTGGTCCAGTCGGGCAAGCCGGTCGGCGTCTTCCGCACCCACGCGGACGCGCCGCGCGTGCTGATCGCCAACTCCAACCTCGTGCCGCACTGGGCGACCTGGGACCATTTCCGGGAGCTGGATGCCAAGGGCCTGATGATGTACGGCCAGATGACCGCCGGATCCTGGATCTACATCGGCAGCCAGGGCATCGTGCAGGGCACCTACGAGACCTTCGTGGAGGTCGGGCGGCGGCATTACGGCGGCGACCTGAAAGGCCGCTGGATCCTGACCGGCGGGCTGGGCGGCATGGGCGGCGCGCAGCCGCTGGCCGCGACCATGGCCGGGGCGTCCATGCTGGCCGTTGAATGCTCCGCCCGCAGCATCGAGCGGCGGCTTGAGACCAAGTATCTCGACCGCTCGGCCACCAGCCTGGACGAGGCGATGGCGATCCTGTGGGAGGCCCAGGCCGCCGGCAAGGCGGTGTCGGTCGGTCTGCTCGGCAACGCCGCGGAGGTGTTCCCGGAACTGGTGCGGCGCGCCAAGGCCGACCCGCGCTTCCGACCCGACGCGGTGACCGACCAGACCAGCGCCCACGACCCGCTTAACGGCTATCTGCCCGCCGGCTGGACGATGGAGGAGGCCGAGACGAAGCGCCGCACCGACCCGGCGGCGGTGGTCGCGGCGGCCAAGGCGTCGATGGCGGTTCACGTCCGCGCCATGCTGGATTTCCACGCCATTGGCGTGCCGACGCTGGACTACGGCAACAACATCCGGCAGGTTGCCAAGGACGAGGGGGTGGCCGACGCCTTCGCCTTCCCCGGCTTCGTCCCGGCCTACATCCGGCCGCTGTTCTGCCGCGGCATCGGCCCCTTCCGCTGGGCCGCCCTGTCCGGCGATCCGGAGGACATCTACCGCACCGACGCCAAGGTGAAGGAGCTGATCCCCGACAATCCGCACCTGCACAACTGGCTGGACATGGCGCGCGAGCGCATCCGCTTCCAGGGCTTGCCGGCGCGCATTTGCTGGGTGGGTCTGGGCGACCGGGCGCGGCTCGGCCTCGCCTTCAACGAGATGGTGGCGAAGGGCGAATTGAAGGCCCCCATCGTCATCGGGCGCGACCATCTGGACAGCGGCTCCGTCGCCAGCCCGAACCGGGAGACGGAGGGGATGATCGACGGCTCGGACGCGGTGTCCGACTGGCCGCTGCTGAACGCGCTGCTGAACTGCGCCTCGGGAGCGACCTGGGTGTCGCTGCACCATGGCGGCGGCGTCGGCATGGGCTTCAGCCAGCATTCCGGCATGGTCATCGTCGCCGACGGGACGGACGCTGCGGCCAAGCGGCTGGAGCGGGTGCTGACCAACGATCCGGGCACCGGCGTGATGCGCCACGCCGACGCCGGCTATGACATCGCCAAGGACTGCGCGAAGGAGCAGGGGCTCACGCTTCCGATGATCCGCTGACGGGTTTGGCAGGGGCGGGTTTGGCGGGGGTGGCGCGCGACGGCAGGGTCGCCAGTGCCACCCCCGGCAGCACCAGCAGGACGCCCAGCAGGTGGAACATCTGGAGCTGTTCCCCCAGCAGCGCCCAGGCCGCCACCGCCGCCCACAACGGCATGACGTAGAGCGATGTGCCGGCCCGCGCCGGACCCATCAGGTTGATCGTCTTCTGGTAGGTCAGGAAGGCCAGGACGGAGGCGAACAGCGCCACCCCGGCGATGCGTATGGCGGCGTCCAGGCTCAGCGGGACGGGGCGCAGGGCCAGCGTCTCCCACGCGTAGAAAGGGGCGAGGACGACGACACCGGCCAGCGCGTTGGCCGCGAACACCGTCACCACCGGGAGCGAGCTGCGGGTCTGGCGCAGCAGCACCGTATAGACCGCCCAGGTCGCCGACCCCACCAGGATCAGCAGGTCGCCGGCGTTGAAGGACAGATGCAGCAGCGCCTGCGCGTCGCCGCGGGTCAGGATCACCAGCACGCCGGCCATCGCGACGGCGATTCCCGCCGCCTGCCGCGGCGTCACCTTCTCGCGCAGCCACAGGGCGGCGATCATCAGGATGATCACCGGGCTGGTGGCGTAGATCAGCGCGGCGTTGGTCGCGCTGGTGCGCTCCAGCCCCATGTAGACGACGGCGCCGCACACGCCCTGGGCCAGCGCGCCCAGCAGAAGAAAGCGCTTCCACGAGGCGCGCAGAACGTGGCGGTGCTGGATCAGGCCGGGCAGGGCCAGCGGCAGGATCATCAGGAAGGCCAGCACCCAGCGCCAGAAGGCCAGCCCGACGGGCGGCACGATAGCCGCCGCGGCCCGTCCGATCACCACGTTGGAGGCGAAGAAGGCCGAGGAGAGCAGATACAGGCTGTAGGCTGTGAAGACGGCGTTGCGCGGCTGGCGGTCCATGGGGCGTCCGGAGCGTGTCGGTGGGCGTCTTACGGAGCCTGCGGCCCCAGCAGCATCACCAGCTTGTAGTCGGATCGTCCGGCGGGGCACAACGTCACTTGTTCGTAGACCAGCGTCCCGTCCTGGGGATGGGTGAAGCCGCGGGTGCCGCCCTCCCGCTCCAGCACGCCATGGTCCTCCCACAACCGGGCGAAGCGGGGCGAGGCCGCGCGCAGGTTTTCGACCAGGGCGGTCAGCTCCGCGTCCCCGGCGCGGCGGGCGGTGTCGGCGCGGAACTCGGCGAGCAGCCGGCGGGCGCGGTCCTCCCAGTCGGCGATGAAACCCCGCGCGGTGGGATCGAGGAAGACGTAGCGCAGCAGGTTCCGCTCCGCCCCGCCCAGCCAGCCGGAGAAGAGATGCGCTGCGGCGGCGTTCCAGCCGACCGCCGTCCAGACGCGGTCGAGCAGGTAGGCCGGTGCCGCCACAACCTCCAGCGCCGCGAGCAGCGGAGCCGGCGGCTGGTCCGATCCGTCCGCCGCGTCGGCGTCGGGATCGCGCTTGCGCGACAGCTCGAACAGATAGGCGCGCTCCGCCGCGGTCAGCCGCAGCGCCCCGGCGATGCGCGCCAGCGCCTGCGGGGAGACGGAGACCTCGCGCCCCTGTTCCAGCCAGGTGTACCAGGTCGGGCTGAGGCCGCAGAGCTGGGCGGCCTCCTCCCGCCGCAGGCCGGGCGTGCGGCGGCGGGCGGAGCCGGTTTGCGGGATGCCGGCCTCCGCCGGGGTCAGCCGCTCCCGGTGGGCGCGCAGGAAGGCGCCCAGCCGGTGCCGCGTGTCGTCGTCGGAACTCATGGTGGCAGCGCTTATACCAGGATAAGCGCTTGCCTTGTACCAGTTTGCCGGACGGCCGATGCTGGGTTCATCACAACGAACGCGCCCCAACAAACACCAACGGAAATCACCATCATGACCAACAGCCACCACGGCGTCGTCGCCGCACAATACGGCCAGCGCGCCGACGCCTATGTGACCAGCGCCGTCCACGCCTCGGGCGCCGACTTGGACCAGATCGAGGATACGCTGCGCGGGAAGAACGCCGCCCGCGTGCTGGATCTCGGCTGCGGCGGCGGCCACGTCGCCTACCGCGCCGCCCCCCACGCCGCCGAAGTGGTGGCGGTGGACGTCACCGCCCCGATGCTGGAGGCGGTGGCCCGCACTGCGGCGGAGCGCGGCCTGACCAACATCACCACCACCCAGGCCCCCGCCGAGCGTCTGCCCTTCCCGGACGGCCATTTCGACGTGGTGCTGAGCCGCTTCAGCGCCCATCACTGGCTGAACGCCGAGGCCGGCCTGCGCGAGGCGCGGCGGGTGCTGGCTCCGGGCGGGCGGGCGGTCTTCGTGGACATCGTGTCGCCGGGCCACCCGCTGCTGGACACCCATCTCCAGGCCGTGGAACTGCTGCGCGACACCTCGCACGTCCGCAACTACAGCGCCGCGGAATGGATGGCCGCGCTGTCCCGCGCCGGCTTCGCGGTGACCGGCCTGACGCCGCGCCGCCTGCGCATGGAGTTCGCCGTCTGGACCGCCCGCACCTCCACCCCCGACCTGCGGGCCCAGGCGATCCGCGCCTTGCAGGATCTCGCCTCCGACGAGGTGCGCCGCCACTTCGACATCCTGGAGGACGGCAGCTTTCTCCTGGACAGCCTGACCATCGAAGCGGAGGCTTGCTGACCTTCAACGCAATGTCAGAAGGGAGGTGATGGTAACAGCCTCCCTTTCTGAACATATTTTACCTGCTTTTTGATAAATCCATGTCGGCCTGTGCATCAAACCGCTGCAACGCCTCCTTGGTTCTTTGACTATCGCAGGTTTCCTCAATGAGTATTTCTGATATTGTTCTGTCAATGTTGCTGTAGTGTTCTGCCATTACCATATCAATGCGAGCGGGGCTCCATTCCGGAGTGATTTGCTTGAGACGATGAGCCGCATGAGTGGATATAATTTGGTAATTTGCTAGAAATTTAGTGAGTTTTTCGTTGTCGGGCTTTGCGCATCTGCTGGCAAGCGAATTGGAAACCGAGAACTGTTGCCATATTTTGAGGATGTCAGGGCCTTGCTGTTGAGCCACTGCCGGTGCAATCGACAGCATCATCCCGCAACCTAAGGCGACCAAGAGGCGCATATCGTGTCCATTGATACGTATTGTCGCGTATATTATAATTCAAAGTTGCAGAAAATCGCAAGCCTTCTTGATTTTTGCTTCATCTAAAGTCGTTCTACTTAAGGTTAAGGTGTGCGATGCAAGGAATGGCAAGGTTCACGGAACGATGCCCGCTTCCAGAGCTATACCTTGTGAGCAGCACCGGGGACCTCAGGAGAATGGGTGGTCAATGATATCCCAACTTCGATTGCTGTGCGAAACGTGAGCGGAGATGCATGGACATGATCGACGTTCATGTACGCAGGGCTCGCCTTGCCGACGCGGCCACGGTCACCGGCCTCGTGGCGGCGCTGCTGGCGGAAATCACCGCCGGGCAGAACGACACGCCGCGGGCCGTCATGCTGGCCGTCGCCGAATCCATGCTGAGCGGCGATGGCCTGTCCTACACGGTGTTCCTGGCCGAGGACGGGGCGGGGCGCCCGCTCGGCGTCGCGACCCTGTCGGAAGGGGCCTGCATCTCCGCCCTGGGCCGGTTCGGGACGATCCGGGAATTGTACGTGACACCGGAGTCGCGCTCCGCCGGGGTGGGGCGGGTGCTGATCCGGGCCGTTCTGGACCACGGCCGCGCCCATCACTGGACGCGGGTCGAGGTGGGAGCGCCGTCCGCCGCGGACTGGCCGGATTCCCTGCGATTCTACCAGCGCGAGGGCTTCACGGAGATCGGGCCGCGCCTGAAATTCCGCTTGGCCTGACGCCTCCCGTGGAGCTTGCGTGATGCGGCTTGGTTGCGTGTTGACAGACGATTCGGCCACGCGCCAAATGAACCCGCATCACCGGCCGCCGAAAAGAACGGGCGGCCATTCGACCGAACACGGGAGGTTGTTAGGAATGAAGCGCATCCTGCTGGGTGCCGGGCTCGGCGTTGCCGCCACCTTGGCGCTTGCTGCGCCGGCCCAGGCCGCCAAGACCCTCGTCTATTGCTCCGAGGGCAGCCCCGAAAACTTCAACCCGATGGTCAACACGACCGGAACGAGCTTCGACGTCTCGCTGCCCGTGTACAACAACCTCGTGCAGTTCGAGTACGGCGGCACCAAGGTGGTCCCCGGCCTCGCCGAAAAGTGGGAGGTGTCGGAGGACGGGCTGACCTACACGTTCCACCTGCGCAAGGGTGTGAAGTGGCACAGCAACAACGACTTCAAGCCGACCCGCGACGCCAACGCGGACGACGTTCTGTGGTCGTTCAACCGTCAGTGGAAGAAGGATCACCCCTTCCACAAGGTGTCCGGCGGCGCCTATGACTACTTCAACGACATGGCGATGCCGGACCTGCTGAAGTCGATCGAGAAGGTCGACGACTACACGGTCAAGTTCACGCTGAACAAGGTCGAGGCGCCCTTCATCGCCAATCTGGCGATGCCCTTCGCGCCCATCCAGTCTGCCGAATACGCCGAAGCCCTGCAGAAGAAGAACCAGATCGACAAGATCGATCAGGCGCCGATCGGCACCGGCCCGTTCCAGTTCGTCGCCTACCAAAAGGACGCGGTCATCCGCTACAAGGCGTTCGAACCGTATTGGGGCGGCAAGGCGCAACTCGACAACCTCGTCTTCGCCATCACGCCCGACGCCGCCGTCCGCTACGCCAAGCTGAAGGCCGGCGAGTGCCACATCGTGCCGTACCCGAACCCGGCCGATCTGGAGGCGATGAAGAAAGACAGCGCCATCACTCTGATGGAGCAGGAAGGTCTGAACGTCGGGTATCTCGCCTTCAACGTCACCAAGAAGCCCTTCGACGACGTGCGCGTCCGCCGCGCGCTGAACATGGCCATCGACAAGAAGGCCGTGGTCGACGCGGTGTACCAGGGCGCCGGCGTCCCGGCGAAGAACCCGATCCCGCCGACCATGTGGTCGTACAACAAGGAGATCGAGGACTACCCCTACGATCCGGAGCGCGCGAAGAAGCTGCTGGCCGAGGCCGGCTTCCCGGACGGTTTCGAGACCGACCTGTGGGCCATGCCGGTGCAGCGCCCGTACAACCCCAACGCCAAGCGCATGGCCGAGATGATGCAGGCGGACCTCGCCAAGGTCGGCATCAAGGCCAAAGTCGTGCAGTACGAGTGGGGCGAGTACCGCAAGCGCCTCCAGGCCGGCGAGCACCAGATGGGCATGCTGGGCTGGACCGGCGACAACGGTGACCCGGACAACTTCCTGCACGTCCTGCTCGGCTGCGAGGCCGCGCGTGCCGGCGGGTCGAACATCGCCAAGTGGTGCTACAAGGAGTTCGACGACCTCGTCGTGCAGGCCAAGCGCACCACCGACATCGCCGCCCGCACCAAGCTGTACGAGCAGGCGCAGGTCATCTTCAAGGAAGAGGCCCCGTGGCTGACCGTCGCGCACTCGGTCGTGCACATGGCGCTGAGCAAGAATGTGGTCGATTACAAGATGGACCCGTTCGGCATCCATCGCTTCTACGGCGTCGATTTGAAACAATAAACTCAGCGTAGCAAGCGGCTTTACAAAGCGGTGGCCGGGGCATTAAACCCCCGGCTTCCCTTTGCGGATGCAGAGGTAAAAAGGGGGCCGCGGCCCCCTTGCTTTCGTTTCGAGCCCCCGGTGACGATCCGATGCTACGCTTCATCCTGACGCGGGTGAGCTTGGTGATTCCGACCTTTCTCGGCGTCACCTTCCTGACCTTCCTTCTGATCCGCCTTGTCCCCGGCGACCCCATCGAGGTGCGCGTTGGCGAGCGCGGGATCCCCCCCGAACGGCTTCTCGAACTGCGGCACGAGCTGGGGCTGGACCGGCCCCTGTGGCACCAGTTCCTCGACTACATCGGCGGCGTCCTCCAGGGCGACCTCGGCGTGTCGCTGGTGACGCGCAATTCGGTGTTCAGCGAATTCGTGACGCTGTTCCCGGCGACGCTGGAACTGGCAGCACTTGCCATGCTGTTCGCCACTGTGGTCGGCCTGCCCGCGGGAATCATCGCGGCGGTGCGGCGCGGCTCGATCTTCGACCATGGCGTGATGGGCATCAGCCTGACCGGCTATTCCATGCCGATCTTCTGGTGGGGCCTGCTGCTGATCCTGTTCTTCTCGGTGGGACTGGGCTGGACGCCGGTGTCCGGGCGGCTCGACCTGCTCTATTACGTGGAGCCGGTGACCGGCTTCATGCTGATCGACACGCTGATGGCCGGCGAATACGGCGCCTTCTGGTCGGCGCTGCATCACCTCATCCTGCCGATGATCGTTCTCGGCACCGTTCCGCTGGCCGTCGTGGCGCGCATGACGCGCTCCGCCATGCTGGAGGTGCTGGGCGAGGACTACATCCGCACCGCCAAGGCCAAGGGGCTGGCGGGCAAGCGGGTGATCGGCCTGCACGCCCTGCGCAACGCGCTGATCCCCGTGGTCACCGTGATCGGCCTTCAGGTGGGCACGCTGCTGGGCGGCGCGATCCTGACCGAAACCATCTTTTCCTGGCCCGGCGTGGGCAAGTGGCTGATCGAGAGCATCAACCGCCGCGACTATCCGGCGCTCCAGGGCGGGGTGCTGCTGATCGCGACGACGGTGATGACCGTGAACCTGCTGGTGGACGTTCTGTACGGCGTCCTGAACCCCCGAATCCGCCATTCGCGGTGAGGTGAGCCATGACGACTCCTACGACGACCGGCGTTCCGGAGACCCTTCCGGCCGCTTCTCCGCCGGTTTCCCAGCCCCCGCACCCGCTGGTCGAGTTCTGGTACCATTTCCGGCAGAACAAGGGGGCCATGGCCGGCCTCGCCGTGATCCTGCTGATCGCCGTGGTGGCGCTGTTCGCCGAGCTGGTGGCGCCGCACGATCCCAACATCCAGTACCGCGATGCCATCCTGGTGCCGCCGGTCTGGCAGGAGGGCGGGCGCTGGGCCTTCCTTCTCGGCACCGACGACATCGGGCGCGACATGCTGTCCCGGCTGATCTTCGGGGCGCGGCTGTCGATGATGATCGGCCTGATCGTCGTCACGCTGTCGCTGGCGGTCGGGCTGGCGCTGGGCATGGTCGCCGGCTTCTTCGGCGGAGTCACCGACGCGCTGGTCATGCGCTTCATGGACATCCTGCTGTCGCTGCCCAGCCTGCTGCTGGCCGTGGTGGTGGCGGCGATCCTCGGGCCGGGGCTGGTCAACGCCATGCTGGCGGTGTCCATCGTGGTCATCCCGCACTACGCCCGCCTGACCCGCGCCGCCGTGATGGCGGAGACGAGCAAGGACTACGTCGTCGCCTCCCGCGTCGCCGGGGCCGGGCCACTGCGGCTGATGCTGGTGGTGATCCTGCCGAACTGCGTGGCGCCGCTGATCGTCCAGGCGACGCTGGGCTTCTCCACGGCGATCCTGGACGCCGCGGCGCTGGGCTTCCTCGGCCTCGGCGCGCAGCCGCCGACGCCGGAGTGGGGCACCATGCTGGCCTCCTCCCTCCAGTTCCTCCAGCGCGCCCCCTGGGTCGTCACCTGGCCCGGCGTGGCCATCCTGGTGACGGTGCTGGCCTTCAACCTGCTGGGCGACGGGCTGCGCGACGCGCTCGACCCCAAGCTGAAACGCTGAACCCTTTTATTTCGGGGCCGCCATGCCTCTTCTCGATATCAAGAACCTGTCCGTCGAGTTCACCACGCGCGCCGGCACCTTCCGCGCGGTGGACGGAATCGACCTCACCGTGGACGAGGGCGAGGTGGTGGGCATCGTCGGCGAGTCCGGGTCCGGCAAGTCCGTGACCTCGCTCGCCGTGATGGGCCTGCTCGGCTCCAACGGCACGGTGGTCGCCGACCGCATGCAGTTCGGCGGCAAGGACCTGCTGGCGATGAGCCCGTCGCAGCGCCGGAAGATCACCGGCAAGGACGTGGCCATGGTCTTCCAGGAGCCGATGACCAGCCTGAACCCCTGCTTCACCGTCGGTTTCCAGATCATGGAGACGCTGAAGGTGCATGAGGGGCTGTCCGGCAAGGCGCTGCGCAACCGCGCCATCGAACTGCTGGAGCAGGTCGGCATCCCGGCCCCGGAAAGCCGCCTGTCGGCCTTCCCGCACCAGCTCTCAGGCGGCATGAACCAGCGTGTGATGATCGCCATCGCCATCGCCTGCAACCCGCGCCTGCTGGTCGCGGACGAGCCGACGACGGCGCTGGACGTGACCATCCAGAAGCAGATCCTCGACCTGCTGGTCCGCCTCCAGAAGGAGCGGGGCATGGCGCTGATCCTCATCACCCACGACATGGGCGTGGTGGCGGAGACGGCGCAGCGGGTGGTCGTCATGTACGCTGGGCAGGTCGCCGAGACGCGCCCGGTGGATGCCCTGTTCAAGGCGCCGCGCCATCCCTACACCGGCGCGCTGCTCGACGCGCTGCCGGAGCGGGCTCTGGGCAAGCGCCGGCTGCCGACGATTCCCGGCGTGGTGCCGGGCATCGGCGACCGGCCGCAGGGCTGCCTGTTCAACCCGCGCTGCCGCTTCGCCACCGACCGCTGCCGCATCGAGCGGCCGGCCCTGTTCGACGTGGACGCCGGCAAGGCGCGCTGCTTCTATCCACTCGCCGACGCTCCGGTCGGCGCCGGGGAGGTTCTGTGATGACCGACATCCTCACCGACGTCATGCCGGTCACCGGTCCGGTGGTTCTGGAAGCCATCCACCTGCGCAAGCACTATGCGGTGAAGCGCGGCGCCTTTAAGCCGGCGGCCACCGTCAAGGCGCTGGACGGCGTGTCCTTCCAGCTCGAAGCCGGGAAGACGCTGGCGGTGGTCGGCGAGTCCGGCTGCGGCAAGTCGACGCTGGCGCGCTCCGTCACCATGATCGAGCCGCCGTCCTCGGGGCAGCTTCTCTATGACGGGCGCGACGTGGTCGGGCGCACCGCGTCGGAGATGAAGGAGCTGCGTCGCACCGTCCAGATGGTGTTCCAGAACCCCTACGGATCGCTGAACCCGCGCAAAACCGTGGGCTCGATCCTGTCGGAGCCGCTGGTCATCAACACCCCGATGGGTAAGCAGGAGCGGCGGGAGCGGGCCGTCGCCATGATGGCGAAGGTCGGGCTGCGCCCCGATCAGGTGGACCGCTACCCGCACATGTTCTCCGGCGGGCAGCGTCAGCGCATCGCCATCGCGCGCGCGCTGATGCTGAACCCGCGGGTGGTCGTGGCGGACGAGCCGGTGTCGGCGCTCGACGTGTCGATCCAGGCGCAGGTGCTGAACCTGATGATGGACCTGCAGGAGGAGCTGAACCTCGCCTACCTGTTCATCTCCCACGATCTCAGCGTGGTGCGGCACATCGCCGACGCGGTCATGGTGATGTATCTGGGCCGTCCAGTGGAGCACGGGCCGAAGGACGTGGTCTACTCCCGCCCGCGCCACCCCTACACCCGCATCCTGATGGCCGCCACGCCGCGGGTGAACCCGGCTCTGCGGGCGGAGCGGGTGATCCCGAAGGGCGAACTGCCCTCACCGCTGAACCCGCCGCCGGGTTGCCCCTTCCACAAGCGCTGCCCTTACGCGACGGAGCGCTGCGCGACCGAGGTGCCGGCGTTGCGCCCCGTGGACGAGCGGCTGGTTGCCTGCCACTTCGCGGAAGAGATGGCCTGAGGTCCGGGGGCCGCGGCGTCTCCCGTCAGGCGCCGCGGCCCGTCTTGTCCTGAAGGGCGTCGATGCGTTTGGAGGCTTCGGCCTTCGTCAGATCCCCGTCGAAGCCTTCGCCGGCCTCCTCGCTGAGCGTCTTCAGGTAGGAGGCCTGCGCGCCGGTCATCGGCTCGTCCCCCGTCGTCCAATCGTCCGGGTCCTTCTCGCGGTTCGAATGGTCGGCGCCCCCGGCGTCCACGGTTTTCGGATTGCGACCCGGATTCGGCGCGTCGCCGCGATGGGACTGCGGGCGATGATCACGGTCGTTGTCGCGCTTCTCGTTCATGAAATGTTCCTTTCTGCTGGAAACGTCTGTCGAACAGCCGCATGTGGGATTGGTTCCCAACATTGACTTCCGGGGGCTCGCCGACTGTTGAAGCGCCATACGGAAGGCGTTACCCTTCCGCACGCTGGGGTTATCTTCGGCCGGTGAGGTGTGGTCCAGCGCGAAGGGACGGAACGAAATGCCGCTGATGGTGTGGAACGAGAAGCTGAGTGTCGGGATCGCGCAGTTCGACGAGGAGCACAAGCAACTGGTCGCCCTGGTCAACGAGCTGTTCGACGCTGTCCAGGCGGGGCGCAGCAAGGAGGCGCTGGGCGGCATTCTCGACAGCCTCGTCGCCTACACCAAGTCGCACTTCACCCATGAGGAGGAGCATTTCGCCCGCCTCGGCTATCCGGACCGCGATGCCCACAAGGCGGAACACGACGCGCTGGCCAGTCAGGTGCTCGAGGTGCAGCGCAAGTACCACGCCGGTGTCACTGCCACGCTGAGCATGGAGGTGATGAACTTCCTGAAAAGCTGGCTCATCAAGCACATCCAGGGTACCGACAAGAAGTACGGCCCCTTCCTGAAGGAAAAGGGCGTGGCGTAAAGGGCCATTTCCGTAAGGACGATTGCCGGGACCGAACGCCCCGGGGCGCTCCCTTTTTCTCTCCCGCCACAGGGCTTTCGCCGTCCGTGACGCGCGTCAACCCGGCAGGTCCGTCGCCGGGGGTCGGGAACTCTTGGCCGGGGCCGGGGTTCATGAGGTGACGGATGACTCCAGTATGGCTCCGTCGTCGCGCAATTCCGGCGAAGGTGCGCCGATGAACCGATGGCCGACACGGAGCCGTCCCGCCACCAGCGCCCAAGCCAACGGCGCCGGCGCCCCTAGCGCATGCCGCCGCACATTCGTCTTCCGCTCTCCCGATCCCGCCATCACCGCCCGGCTTTCCGGGGCGCCGCCGTTACGCGCCATCGCCGTCTGAACATGACGATCCGGAGACACACGCAACCGTCACAGGGTCAAAACCATGGAAGAACAGTGGCTGCTCAAGGCGAAATTCGTCGCTTTCAATTTGACGATTTCGGCGTTCGTCTTCGTCCTCTATGCGCAGGGGTGGCTGGACAGGGTCCTGACCGGGCACATCGCCGTGGCGACCGCGATCATCGGGATCGTGTTCGTGGTCGGCTTGGTGATGTCGGCCTATCGGGTGTGGAAGATCGGCGGTGAGTTAGACCGGGCCAAGCTCGGCGGCGGACGGCTGATGAAGGTCGAGAGCGAACGCGCCCTGGAAATCCGCCTGTTCTCCAGAATCTCGCATCTTCAGCACATCGCCAACGCGTTGGGCATGCTCGGCCTGATCGGCACGGCCTGGGGCTTCAGCCTGTTCGCCGCGAACATCACCCCGGACATGGTGGGCAACGCCGCGTCGGCCGGCGCCATGGTGACCACGCTGGCGAGCGGTCTGGGCGTGGCGATCTACGCCACGATGCTCGGCGGCGCCCTGTGCCTATGGACCACCTGCAATCTCCAGCTCCTGCGCGGGGCGACGGCCTCGCTGTGCGCGCTGATCATGGACGAGGCCCACGCCCGCTCGCGGCTTGCTCCGCGCACAGGAACGCCGGACTTCGCTGCGCCGCAAGCGGCCCCCTACGGCGCCCTGGGCGGCGAGGCCACACCATGAACGATTTCCTAGGCGAGGACCAAACCGGTGTGCTCGTCGCGCGGGACCTGCTGACGCTGCTGCTGTGCGGTTTCGTGGCCTGCGCGGTCCTGGCGGTCCCCTTCATCAACGAGGCCAAGAAGACCGAGGCCAACCAGCAGAACGAGTCCTCCTCGTCCGCCGCGGCGGGCATGGAGCCGCCGGGAAACGTCATCATCGAGGCGCGCTGGGACGACAAGCTGCGCAGCGACGTCGATTTGTGGGTGCAGGCGCCGGGGGACGTGCCGGTCGGCTACTCGAACAAGTCGGGGCTGATCTTCAACCTGCTGCGCGACGATCTGGGAGCCTACGCCGATCCCACCGAGATCAATTTCGAAACCTCCTATTCGCGCGGCATTCCTCCGGGGGAATACACCGTCAACGTGCATATGTTCCGCAACCTGGAGAATGTGTTTCCCATCTGGGTCCGGGTGGTCGCCCGCGTCAAGGCGGAGCATGAATCGGGGGCTGCCACTGTAGCCGCAACGCGCGTCCGGCTGGACCACGAAGGGCAGGAGATCACCGCCTTCCGCTTCAACCTGAGCGAGCGAGGCGAGCTGGTGCCGGGGTCCTTGAACGCCGTGTTCAAGCCGCTGCGCTCGGCGAAAAATTGACCCGTCGGATCGAGAGTGCGCCATGGAAAGCCTGACCGTCATCTTCGGATTCGTCGCCGTCGTCACCCTGCTGCTGGTCCTGTCGGCCCTGCGCTGGACGCGCAACCGGATGGCGCGCGTGGTGATCCTGCTGCTGTTCGCCCTGCTGCTGCCGGCGGCCTACGCCGCACCGGCGGCGCTGCTGGGCCGCGCGAAGCCGGTCACGCTGGAATGGATGGGGTCCAACGTCCGAGAGGCGAAGGTGCTGAGCGCCACGCTGGTGGAGAACGAAGCGATCTATCTCACCCTCCTCTGGGAGCAGGCGCCCAACCTCTACCGCCTGCCCTGGGACCGCCGCATGGCCGAGCAGTTGCAGGAGGCCCAGCGCGAGGCCCAGCGCAACGGCACCAACCCGATGATGCGGCTGCCCTTCGAACGGTCCTGGGATGACCGGGAACCGCGCTTCTACGCGCAGCCCCAGCCGAAGATGCCGGACAAGCCCTACGAGAACGCTCCGGGCAACGGCGGGCCGGGCGGCAATCCGGGAATCGAGTTCCAACATCCCGGCCAACCGACATGACGTCCAACGGGCCGATTTCCATCATGTCCTCCGTGCAGGCCCCTTGAAGGCGGGGGGCGGGCTCGTCTACGGTTCCGCGATTCCGTCCGTCCGAGCAAAGAGAGTCCCATGCCGTCCTTCGACATCGTGTCCAAGACCGATATCCACGAAATCGACAACGCGCTGAACGGCATGCGCCGCGAGATCGAGACCCGCTTCGACTTCAAGGGCTCGCGCTGCACCGTGGAGCGCACCGAGAACGACATCACCCTGCTGGCCGACGACGCCCCCAAGCTCGACCAGATGCAGGAATTGCTGCGGGTCTACGTAACCCGGCGGAAGCTGGACGCCGGAGCCCTGGACTATTCCAAACCGCCGGAGCGGGCAGCGGGCGACGCGCTGCGCCAAGTCGTCACCGTCAAGCAGGGGATCGCCCAGGACCTTGGCAAGACCATCGTCAAGGCGATCAAGGACGCCAAGATGAAGGTCCAGGTCTCCATCCAGGGCGACGAACTGCGCGTCACCGGCAAGAAGCGCGACGACCTCCAGGACGCTATCGCCCTGGTGCGCGGGCTGAAGATCGAGCAGCCCCTGCAGTATGTGAACTTCCGGGACTGACGGACGGCAAGGGCACCACAGGGCCATTCTTGCCGGACGGCCGGTCATTCTTGCCGGGTGGGGCGGAAATTTTTGCCGGGTGCGCTGGCGGCGAGAGGGTCCCGCCACCCGGCCTTCCGCCTCTTCCGATAATGGCCCGTCCCTTGCTTGCCCTGCTCCGGTAGCCGAACGCCGCAGGGTCCACGCGCCATGTCGATACCGACCAACGCCGACGCTTCCCAGTTGATGCGCATCCGGGCTGAAGAGCTTCTGGAGCGCAAAGGCACGGGTGCGCCCCGGCAGGCGGGGGAGCTCGCCGGCCAGTTCGCCGCGATGCTGGAGCAGTTGAACGGCGTCGGCGGTGAGGATGGCGGTGCCGGCCTGATGGTGTCCTCCGCGGCGGGTCCGGTGACGGGGAATTCCGCGATTGCCCACCGGCTGGGTGTCGGCGCCGTCAGCGTCTTCGCGCAGAGCGGAGCGGACGAGGCGTCGGGCGGCCAGACCGGCGAGGGCCACACGCCCGACATGCGGGCGCCCAATGCCGAGGAGGCCATGCAGGTGGTGCAGAGCGCGCTCCAGGCCGAAAGCGCGCCGAACTTCCGCTGGTTGACCACGTTGCTGACCCAAGGCGTCGCCGACCGCATGACGTCGGGATCGGCCCGGTGATCGGCCCGGCGATGGAACGGCGGGGCGTCAGCGAACGTCCAGCCGGCGCTCCAGCGTGACCACCGTCTTGCCGTCGCGGGCCAGCGTCACGATGCCCTTGTAGGGTCCCTTGGGCCATCCAGCCGCCGGGCGCTTCAGCCCCTGATAGGCGAACCAGACGGCCTTGTCCCCGGTGATGCCCTTGCTGTTGTCGAACAGGGTGCGGCCATCGCCGTCGAGGATGCGGATTCGCTGGGTGTCGCCGTCGCGGACGCCCATGATGTCCGACCACAGCACCAGCAGGGGCGCGTCCGGAGTCAGCACCTCCCCGGCGAATTCGCCGTGGCGGGCCGGCTCGGCCTCCGGAACGCGGCGGGTGGAGAAGCCGGCGCTGAGGCCGGCGGTCGGGCGGTAGGCCAGCGCCTTGGCCGTGGCGGCGTTCCACAGCGGCGTCATGGGCTGGCCGCAGGCGGTGAAGGGCTGCTGGCCGACGAAGGGGTCGACGACGGCGCCGTTGTGGCGTACGCCGAAATGCAGATGGGGAAACTCGGTCAGTCCCGACAGCCCGACGTCGCCGAGCCGTTGCCCGGCCTCCACCCGTTGGCCGGGGGTGACCGCGACGCTGCCGCGCTTCATGTGCAGGTAGGCGGTCTGCCAGCCGTCGCCATGGTCGATGATGACGGCGTTGCCGCCCCCGACCTTCATCACCGTGTCGCGCCCGATGACGTTCACGTTCACGTCCTCCATGCCGTCGCGCACGCGCAGGACGGTGCCTGCGGCGGCGGCCAGCACGGCGACGCCCTTGTCCATCGCGGTGTAGTCGGGAAGGCGGAAATCCGTGCCGTCATGGCCGTCGTAGCTCAGCCGGCCGCAGGCATGGTCGCGCCAGCCGGGACCGGCGTCCTCATCGACGTAGTTCTGGATGAAGCAGGTTTCCCCGATGCGGCATGCGAGCGGCAAACCGAAGGCCGGCGCTTCCGCCGCCGCAGCGCCGGCGAAACCCAGCGCGCTCGCGAAGAGGCTTGCGGACAGGATGGTGGCGAGCGCGGCGCGGATCATGCGGGCTTCCCAAGGAGGAGAGGCGGGTCTGCCGGGGCAGGGTGAGGCAAGCTCCGCCCCGATGCAACCGCAAGGAAGCCATACGCCAGCGGGCCGAGATTTCCGGCCAAGCCCCCTCGGCAGACCTTCTCAGCCACCGATCAGCACCGCCAGCACTTCGGAGGCCAGGACCGCGGGCTTGATCGGCTTGCGGACCATCCGGGCGACACCCAGCTTGCTCAAAGCCTGCATGGTCAGCTCCGGCGGCACCCGCTCGTCGATTCCGGACAGGACGATGATCCGCAGGTCCGGACGAAGGCTCTTGGCTGCCTGGATGACCTCAAATCCGTCATGGTCCGGCATGATGAGATCGGTGACCAGCAGGTCGAACTCATGGAAGGTTAATGACTCGATGGCCGCCCGCGCGTCGGTGCAGCCGGTCACGGTGTTGCCTTCCTTCTCCAGAATCTTGCTGACGATGCCGAGGGATACCGGGTCGTCATCGACGACGAGGATGTCGGCCATCGGAGTCTGCCCTCTCATGATTCGGTTTTTGGGATTTTGCCGACCTGAATAAGGCCCGGCTGGTTTACGCCCCGTTTATGAGCGGGGACGGCCATGCATCCAGGTCAAGGCACCCGGTACGCGCGCCCGTGCGGCGTTGACTTGGCGTTCTGTCCGCGTAAACTGGGGGCGCCTTCACGGAGAAGGCGCCGGTTGCCCAGCGCGGGGACCGGCGGATTGGGTCATATCGCTTTCAAGAGGATGTGACATGAGCACCGCATTGACGCTGACCACGCCTTTTCCCGGCGAGTCGCTGTCCCGTTACATCGAGCAGGTCCATCGCTTCCCCGTTCTGGGCGCGGAGGAGGAGTATGTGTTGGCCACCGCGTGGCGCCAGCATGGCGATATGGAGGCGGCCCGCAAGCTGGTGACCAGCCATCTGCGTCTGGTCATCAAGATCGCCACCGGCTTCCGCGGCTACGGCCTGCCGATGACCGACTTGGTCGGCGAGGGCAACATCGGCCTGATGACCGCCGTCCGCAAGTTCGAGCCGGACCGCGGCTTCCGCCTGTCCACCTACGCAATGTGGTGGATCAAGGCGTCCATCCAGGAATACATTCTGCGCTCTTGGAGCCTCGTGAAACTGGGCACCACCGGCGCCCAGAAGAAGCTCTTCTTCGGCCTGTCCCGCCTGAAGCGCAAGCTCGGCGAGTTTGGCAACGGCGACCTGAAGCCGGAAAGCGTGTCCCGGATCGCCCGGGAACTCGACGTGCCGGAGAGCGACGTGGTCGCGGTGAACCGCCGCTTCGTCCAGCCGGTCGCCTCGCTCAACGCGCCGCTCTCCGCCGGAGAGGGGACCGCGGAGATGCAGGACTTCCTGCCCGACGAGCGCCCGAACGCCGAAGACAGCCTGCTGGAGCGCGACGAGGCGATGCACCGCAGCGCCATGCTCCACGAAGCGATGACGGTGCTGAAGGACCGCGAGCGCGACATCCTGACCGCCCGCCGCCTCAGCCCGTCGCCGAAGACGCTGGAGGATCTTGCCGCCGTTTACGGCGTCAGCCGCGAGCGCATCCGCCAGATCGAGGAGCGCGCCTTCCAGAAGCTGTCCCAGAGGGTGCGGGAACTCGCCGCAGCGGCGTAAGGGGGAGGCTGTTGCCTCCCTCTCCTCCATGGTGTATGTCGAAAGGCGTATGTCCCGGAAGGTTGGCTTTGGCTGCCGACGCCGTTTCTCCGGGTGAGACAGGGCGGTGTTCTCCTTCCCAAGGTTGTGGTAGGGGGAGCGGTGGATGCAACAGATGTTGTGATTTCGCCGCAATTTGTTGGAAAATGCTCCGCAAGCCGTCATAATGACAACTCGGTTTCTGTGCACCCCTGGGTATCGGGCCTCGTGTCGAGCCTCCGGGGCGCCTTGGTGAGCGGGTACGGTTTTGTCCAACGTGTCTCCGGCAGAGCATCAGGGGCTTGACAGCCCGTCCGCACCGGCAATGCCGACGACATCGGCGTTCCTGGCGTCGCTGGCCGAAAGCCTCATGCACCAGGCGTCCTTCGCGCTGGTCTACGCCGACGCCGGGCATCATTGCCTGTTGGCGAACCCGCTCTTCGCCGCCGTGTTGGGAACGTCGCCCGAAGCCCTGGTGGGGCAATCCCTGGCCGAAATCGACCATCCACTGGCGCGCGCCGTCGTGCAGGCGCTGGACCGCTCCGGACAAACCGGGGAAGCCGCTCCGGTCGATTGCGAGGTCGAGCACGCGGACGGCGGGCGCGGCGTGCTGACCGGCTGCGTCCTGCCCCACCGCACCGGCGACGGCGGGCAAGGCTTTCTTGGGCTGTTCCAGGACGTGACCGACCCGGCCCGCATCGCCGATTTCGTCCTGCGCCGCGACCCCTTCGTTACCACCCTGCTCGACGCGGCGGTGGATGGCGTGGTGGTGGCGGACCGCAACGGCATCATCCGCACGGTCAACCGGTCTTGCCGCGACCTGTTCGGCTATGACGAGGAGGAACTGATCGGGCGGAACGTCTCCGTCCTGATGCCGCCGCCCTTCTCCCGCGATCACGACAAGTACATCGGCAGCTATCTGGAGACGGAACGCGCCAAGATCATCGGCATCGGGCGCGACGCGCTGGGCCGGCGCAAGGACGGCGCGGTGTTTCCGATCCATCTCAGCGTTGGCCAGGCCCGCTTGGCGCGCGATGTCGTGTTCGTCGGCATCATCCGCGACATCTCCGAACGGCTGGCGGCGGAGCAAAAAGCAACCTACCTCGCCCGGCACGACCCGCTGACCGGCGTTCTGACCCGCACCGCCTTCCTGGAGGAGTGCGAGGCTGTGCTGTCCGCGCCCTTCCCCGGCCAGGAAGGAGGCCTGTTCGCGCTCTACGCGCTCGATGTGGACCAGTTCAGCGACATCAACGAGGCGTTCGGTTTCCATGTCGGCGACGCCGCGCTGAAGGCGATGGTAAGCCGGGTGACGGAGGTGCTGCCGCAGCAGACCTACGTCTGCCGCATCGCCGCCGACGAGTTCGCCGCCCTGTCCCGCGTGGAGAGCGCGGAGCAGGCGGAGACCCTGGCCGATCTGCTGCACGATCGGCTGACCGCCTCCATTTACGCCGACCGTCATTGGGTGCGGCTGCGCCTGTCCATCGGCGCCGCGGTGCAGGACGCAGACATCCGCACGCTGGAAGAGCTGAACGCCAAGGCCAAGCTGGCGCTTCAGGCCGCCCAGCACAACGGCGGCAACGCCGTCTGCTTCTACACCCCGGAAATGGCCGCGGCGGCGACCCGACGGATGTTCCTGACCATGCATCTCGCCCACGCCATCGAGCGGAACGAGCTGCACATGGCCTACCAGCCCATCGTCGAGGCCCGCTCCGGCCGGATCGTGGGGGCGGAGGCGCTGCTGCGCTGGAACCAGCACACGCTGGGGCCGGTCTCCCCCGGCGAGTTCATCCCGGTCGCCGAGGAAAGCGGCCTGATCGTTCCCATCACCGACTGGGTGCTGAACGCCGTCGTCGAGCAGATGGCGGTGTGGGAGCCGGCGGGCACCCTGCCCAACCAGATCTTCATCAACATCTCCGGTCCGCAATTCCTGCGCGGCAATCTCAGCGCTCGCCTTGAGGAGCTGCTGGGACTCCATCCGAAGCTGCGCGGGCGGTTGGGGCTGGAGATCACCGAGCAGGCGGCGGTGCGCGATCTGAAGGCCGCCGTGCAGACCCTGACGGAGCTGGAGGCCATCGACGTCCAGGTGGCCATCGACGATTTCGGCTCGGGCTACTCGTCGCTCAGCTATGTGCAGCAGCTCCCGGTGTCGAAGCTGAAGATCGACCGCGCCTTCATGGCGGACATCCCGGACAACCTGAAGAACGGGGCGCTGGTCCGCGCCGCGGTCGGCATGGCGCACGGCCTCGGCCTCGTCACGGTGGCCGAAGGGGTGGAGACCGAGGAGCAGCGGGACTTCCTGGTGTCGGTGGGCTGCGACCTGCTCCAGGGCTACCTGTTCGGCCGCCCCGTCGCCCCCGACGCCTTCGCGGCGATGATCCGCGCCCAGCAGCCCGCGATGGCCTGACCATCCGGCGGAACAGGCTGGATAGGGATCACCCCTCCAGCCGTTCCGGTTCCTTTCCGGCCAAGGTGGGCGCCTCGATGGCGCGGGCGGGCAGGCGCTCGCGGCGGGTTTCCCGGCGCTGCCAGCGGCGGAAGGAGCGTTTCGACCACCAGGACAGGATCGTCTGCCAGAGCCGTTCCGGCCCCTGGAACAGCGGCACGCGGGGCTTGTCCATTGCCGACGGCTCCAGTGCCAGGCCGACCGAGGTGATCTGCCCGTCCTGCATGTCGCGGACGATCAGTTCCACGCCGCCCATCCGCATCCGGTCGCCCAGCTCGCAGGCGCCGCCGAACTCGTTGCGCAGCAGGTCGCGCAGCGAGCGCTGGGCGTTGGCCAGCGACAGGGGCAGGCCGTACATCTCGGCGATCTGTTCCACCGTCGCGTCGGGATTCAGCGCCAGATCGCCGTAGAACGCACGGTCGTCCTGATCCAGCGGCCGGCTTTCGGCGAACAGCTTGTCGATCAGCGGCAGTTGGCTGGGCGGGGTGAACAGATAGACCATATCCCCGGCCTGGAGCGTCCGCGCCTTGTGCAGCGGCACCACGCGCCCATCGCGGATGACCAGGGACGGGCGGGCGAAGCGCGGCGTGCGCTGGCCGCGGGCGGCGGGGCTCTTGGGGTGGACAGTGTAGACAACCATCTCCTGGTCGGCCCCGCCGGGCAGTTCCAGTTCGAACCGTTCGACCGGGCCGCGCCGCGGCGGGACGATCAGCTTCAGCCAGCGCGCCATCGGGCCAATCGTCCAGCCCTGCACGGCCAGCGACACGATCACCACCAGAAAGGCCGTGTTGAAGATCACCTGACCGCCCGGCAGCTGGCCCAGGATCGGCACCAGCGCCAGCAGCATCGACACCGCGCCGCGCAGCCCGACCCAGGCCATGAAGGTCTTTTCGTTGGCCGAGAAGCGGAACGGCAGCAGGCACAGCCACACCGCCAACGGCCGCGCCAGCAGGATCAGCAGGACGGCCAGGGCCAAGGCGGGCAGGGCGATCGCTCCGAAGTCGTGCGGGGTAGCGAACAGGCCCAGCATGACGAACATGACGATCTGGCTGAGCCAGGTCAGGCCCGAGTGGAACTGGCGCAGGCCCAGCGCCCCGCGCAGCTTCACGTTGCCGGCGACGAGGCCGGCGGCATAGACGGCGAGGAAGCCGCTGCCTCCCAGTTCGTTCGTGCCGGCGAACAGGAACAGGGCGAAGGCCAGGGTGACCACCGGGTTGAGGCCGGGGTCGAGGCGGGCCTTGTTGATGAAGGCGGCCAGTCCCGCTCCGCCCAGGACGCCGAGAACCGCCCCGCCGGCGATCTGCTTGACCAGGAAGCCGGCCAGTTCCAGCGGCGTCCCCCAGCCGTGCAGCGCCGCCTCCACCAGCATGGCGGTCAGCAGGATGGCCGTCGGGTCGTTGCTGCCGGACTCGATTTCCAGCGTCGAGCGCACGCGGTCGCGGATGGTGATGCCGCCGACCCGCAGCAGGAAGAACACCGCCGCCGCGTCGGTGGAGCTGACCGCCGCGCCGACCAGGAAGGATTCGATCCAGGGCAGGCCCAGCAGAAAATGCGCGGCGACGCCGATGACCCCGGAGGTGATGGCGACCCCGAAGGTGGCGAGGCTGAGCGCCGGCCACGCGGCGGCGCGGTAGCTGGACAGCTTGGTGTCCAGGCCGCTTTCGAAGAGGATCACGGCGAGCGCGATGGAGCCGATCAGGAAGGCGCTGTCCGCGTCGTTGAAGCTGATCCCCCCGATGCCGTCGACCCCGGCGAACAGACCGACGCCCAGGAAGATCAGCAGCAGCGGGGTACCGATCCTCAGCGCCAGATAGCTGGTCAGGATGCTGACGATCAGCAGCGACGACCCGATCAGGATGATGGTGCTCGCTGTCTCCATAGTCCTCGCGCCGGGAAGGGAATGGTGCCGCCTTTGCGGTCATCCGATTTTGGCAATTCTTGGGCGCAAGTGCAACGCAGCGGCCAAAATTTCCCAATGTTCCTAAAATAATACAGAAATGTCTCCCGCAATGCAGCATTGCGGCGGGCTACAATCCTTCCGGGTTAATGCAACGGGCGAGGGGCATTTCATGTTTCGTACACGGCGTATTCCGACATCACCCCTTGCAGCCCTGATCCTTGTCCTGTCCTCCGCCGCGGCGACGGCGGGGGCCTTGCCCGACCTGGACCGCACGGCGGCGGGCGGTGGTACCACGCCGATCCGGTTCGACAAGAAGGCCATCGATCTCGGCGGTTGGGGCGCTCTGGAGGTCGGCCAGACGGAAAGCGCGTCGCGCCGGATGGTGGCGACCACGCCAGTGCGCGACCAATGGTTCTCCGACCCGGTCTTCATGAACGACGGCGCGTTCGGCGGGCCTGACGCGCGGGCGACCTACTATTCGCCGCGCCTGCACGGCTTCAACATCGGTCTCGGCTACACGCCCGTCCGCACGGAGTTGGGCGCGGCCGATCCGCTCGCCCGGCATGTGGTGGAGGGCGTGGTGCGGCACGACGGCCGGCTGGGCAAGGCCCGGCTGCGCATCACCGCGGGGGCGGGCAAGGCCGCCGTCGCGAAGGACCGCGGCACGCCCCGCCGGTCCTGGGTGGTCGGCGGGCAGGTGACGCTGCCCGGCGTGACGGTCGGCGCCGGTTATCGCGAGCAGCTGCCCGACGACGGCGCGGCGCGCCGGACGCTCAACGCTGGCCTCTATCTGGAGCAGGGCACGCCGTTGCGGGGTTGGACGGTCATGGGGCGGCTGGCCCACAGCCAGGTCGGCGCCGAGGCCCCGCAGGAGGCTTGGTCCACGGGCCTGCGGTTCCGCATGTCGCCGAAGGTCAGCGTCACCGCCGATCTGGGCACAATGACCTACAGCGGAGACCCGTCCGACAGCACGATGCTGCGCGTCGGAACCCGCGTTCTGTTCTGAAGCGGTGCCCAAACGGGCCTGATATCCCTCTTTCGTCCTTATCCAAGGGTGAATTCCCGACGGAATCGCGGTGTCGTGGAAGCAAATCGCCATCTCGCCTGTTTATAGGGGCGAGAAGCACCACAAGGAGGGTTTGGACATGTCTCGTTTGCGCCTGATCGGGACCGCCATTGCGCTGTTGACGCTCGCGGCCTGTTCGACCGGCGGCGTGGTGGGTGGCACGGCTGGCGCCGCTGGCGGCTACGCGGTGGACGGCAAGCGTGGCGCCATCATCGGTGGCCTGGGCGGCGCCGCGCTGGGCACGGCGTTGGATCGCTGACCGGACGCGACGGGTACATCCGTTGCCGAAGACGACAAGCGCGTCGCGCCGACCGGGCGCGGCGCGCTTTCGCTTTTTCAGGCCTGCCATTCCTTCCGCAGGATGGCGTACTGCATCGTGTTCTCGAAGATGGGGTTCCCGTCGCCGTCCGTTTCGAAGGATATGAACTCCACGAACAGTCCTTCCTTCCTCATGCCGAGCCTTTCGCACAGGCGCTGCGACGCGACGTTGGTTTCCTCGACATAGGCGTAGAGGCGGCGGGCCTGCTTCACCGTGAACAGATGCTCGAAAAGGGTTCGCGCGGCCTCCGCGGCGTATCCGGCCCCGGCAAAATCCGCGTTGAAGTTCCAGCCGACGGAATAGGTGTCCGGCGGCTCGGACACCTGGAACAGGTCGCCGATCATCCGGCCGGTGCTGCGCAAGCACACGGCGATGTGCTCGTCGCTCCGGCTGCGCGTTTCCACCTCGGCGGCGGCGGCATTGAGGTTGTCCAGTTTGAGCGAGAGGAAGCAGCTTGCCCGGGGATGACGCAGATAGGCGAGCAGGTCGGGCGCGTCCCCCTCCCGGAAGGGTCTCAGGATCAGGCGGTCGGTGGTGATGGGATCCATGCGTCGTCTCAGCGGAAGGGGCCGGAACCGGAAGCCGGCAGATCATGAGCCGGTCATTTTTGCCGCCCGGCACATCCACGCCATCAGAAATCCCACGTATGCGATTGATTGCCAAGCATATTTAAGGTTGCACAAAACTTGCTTGTCGGTTCTCCAGCCCATCGGTCACGAGAAACCGTCATGCAAATCTCCAACTATATCAGCAACGTCTCGCGCGTCGTCGCCAAGCTCACGGCGCAGAACGAGAAGACCGAACCGGAGAAGGAGGCGAGCGGAGTCAGCGCCGCCGACGCCTTCCTCAAGGAGGCGCGGAAGACGCCGGCCCAACGCATCCGGGACCAGATTCTCGCCCGCATGAAGCTGGACGAGGAGTCCCTCGCGTCCATGCCGGCGGAGAAGCGCGCCGCGGTCGAGAAGCAGATCGCCGAGGAGCTGAAGCGCCAGTTGTCCGGCGAGAAGGACCGGCGCGGCGCGGCGGTCGACCTGACCGCCTGACTTCGCTCAGACCTGGGAGGAGAAGACCGGGGGCGCTCAGACCGGGGGCGCGTAACCGAACACCCTCAACGCGTCCTGAAGGTCGGGGAGGACGCGCTCGACCGCCGCCTCCCCCTCGCGGATGCAGTCGTCAGCCCGGTCGAACTCAGACAGGCCGATGTGCCCCAGCCGTGGCGTGATGTGGACGTCCGGCGGCTCGCCCGCCAGACGGGACCGCGCGATGCGGTCGGTGACGATGCCGAGCGAGGAGACCATGACGCCGAACAGGCTCGGCCCCTCGTAATCGCGCCGGAAGATGCGGCGGCTCAGCGCGCCGATCGGCACGCGGAAGCCGGCGCGGGATTTGGGCTCGCCATCCGGCCCTTGCTCCTCGTCGATCAGCTTCAGGAGGTCGAATCCCGCCGCGGTCGGCACGGCGGCGCCGGGGCGCCGCGACTTGCCGATGATGTCGGCAGCCAGATTGACGGCGATCACCATCTGGGCGCCCAGGGCCCGGCAGGCCGACACCGGCACCGGGTTGACCAGGGCGCCGTCGACCATCCAGCGCCCCTCGAAACGCACCGGCGGAAAGACTCCGGGCAGGGAGAAGGAGGCGCGCAGCGCGTCCACCAGCGGGCCGTTGCGCATCCACACCTCGTGCCCGGTGACCAGATCGGTGGCGATGGCGGCGAAAGGGTTTGGAAGCTCCTCGATCTGGATGTCGCCCAGATGGCGGCGCATCTCAGCGACCAGCCGGTCCCCGCCGATCAGGCCGCCGCCCTGGCGCAGCCGCAGGTCCAGATAGCCGACGATTTTCATCCGGGTCAGGCTGCGCGTCCACTCCTCCAGCGCGTCGAGCTTGCCGGCGAGATGGAGGCCGCCGACCAGCGCCCCCACCGAACTGCCGCAGACGATGTCCGCATCGATCCCGTAACGCGCCAGCGCCCGCAGGACGCCGATGTGCGCCCAGCCGCGGGCCACCCCGGCACCCAGCGCCAAGCCGACGCGCGGCCGGTGGTGGTGCTGGCCGTAGCCGTTGCCGGGACCCTGTCCGTTTCCGCCGTCCGCCGCCATGGCGCCTCCTTTGCACGGGGTGGAGCGCGTGCCGGTCGGTATCGTGCCATCCGCCCGGTTAAGGAAGCTTGATCGGTTCCGCCACGGTGGACAAGGCCCGCCGGACAAGGCTCCGTAAAGTAAGGCTCGGTGGACAAGCACCGGCGCCATCGGCTAAGCCATCGCGATTGCGCTACAGGAAGACGTGCACGTGAGCAAGAAGAGCGGAGAACGGCTGCGCCTCGACGCGGCCACGGAACGGCTGGTCGGCCGCATGCTGCGGGAATGGGTGCGCCCCTACAGCGGCAAGCTGATGCTGTCCTTCCTGCTGATGGCCGTGGTGGCGGCGGCGACCGGCGCCTATCCGCTGCTGATCGATCAGGCTTATTCGATGTTCTCCGAGCAGGACCGGGGCATGCTGCTGGTCATCCCGCTGCTGATCATCGTGGTCACGGCGGTCAAGGCGCTGTCCATGTACTCCCAGACGGTGGTGACCACAGACATCGTGCAGCGGATCATCACCGACGTGCGCCTGTCGATGTTCGACCATCTGCTGCGGTCCGACACCGCCCAGCTTCACGCTGCCCCCACCGGCACCCTGACCTCCCGCTTCATCAGCGACGTCGACCTGATCCGCAACGCCCTGTCGCGGACCCTGACCGGGCTGGTGCGCGACATCCTGACGGTGATCGCGCTGGTCGGGTCAATGTTCTATCTCGACTGGGTCCTGTCGCTGATCGTCTTCCTGATCTACCCGATCGCCGCCATTCCCATCGTGAACATCGGCAAGCGGCTGCGCCGCGTGTCGCGCGACACCCAGGCACAGATGGGCGACATGACCGCCCTGCTGACGGAAAGCCTGGCCGGCGCCCGCATGGTCAAGACCTACTCGCTGGAGGATTACGAGCGCGCCCGCGCCGCCCGCGCCTTCGAGGACAATTTCGCCCTGACCATGAAGGCGACCCGCGCCCGCTCGCGCATCGATCCCATGATGGAGGTGCTGGGCGGTGCCGCGGTGGCCGGGGTGATCGCCTTCGCCGGCTACCGCATGGCGATGGGCGAGGGCTCGGTCGGTGCCTTCTCCGGCTTCGTCGGCGCGCTCCTGATGGCGGCGCAGCCGGTGCGCGCCATCGGCACGCTGAACGCCGTGCTTCAGGAAGGTCTGGCCGCCGCCCAGCGCATCTTCGAGCTGGTGGACGAGAAGCCGACCATCACCGAGCAGCCGGACGCCAAGCCCCTGACGGTGGAGCGCGCCGCCGTGTCCTTGCGCGACGTCCGCTTCGCCTACGAAGAGGGGACGGAGACGCTGAAGGGCATAGACCTTGAGATTCCGGCGGGGGCGACGGTGGCTCTGGTCGGGCGCAGCGGGGCCGGCAAATCCACCGTCTTCAACCTGATCCCGCGCCTCTACGACGCGACCGGCGGGCAGGTGCTGATCGACGGGCAGAATGTGCGGGCGGTGACGCTGAAGAGCCTGCGCGGGGTCATCTCGCTGGTCAGCCAGGACACGGTCCTGTTCAACGACACCGTGCGCGCCAACATCGCCTTCGGGCGGCTGGACGCCCCCTTCGACGACATCGTGGCCGCCGCGAAGGCCGCCGCCGCGCACGACTTCGTCGCCCGTCTGCCGGAGGGCTACGACACGGTGATCGGCGACCGCGGCGTGAAGCTGTCGGGCGGCGAGCGGCAGCGCCTCGCGCTCGCCCGCGCCTTCCTGAAGGACGCGCCGATCCTGCTGCTGGACGAGGCGACGAGCGCGCTGGACAGCGAGTCCGAGCGGCTGGTGCAGGGCGCGCTGGAACGGCTGACCCAGGGGCGAACGACGCTGGTCATCGCCCATCGGCTGGCCACTGTGCGCAATGCCGACCGGATCGTCGTGATGGAGGGCGGGCGCATCCTGGAGCAGGGCACCCACGACGCCCTGATCGCCCAGAACGGTACCTACGCCCGCCTGTGCAAGCTTCAGTTCGGCGAGGACGGCGAGGCCGCCCTGCTGGCGCCCTGATCCGGCAAACCGGAACCGGGTTCAGTCCGCTGCGGGCACCATCTCCACCACGGCGTTGCGCAGCTCGTGGGCGGCGATGGGTTTGTGGAGCAGGGTGTGGCCGCCCGCGCGGGCTTCCGCCAGACGTTCCGGGGCGGTGTCGCCGGTGATGATCGTCGCCGGAACCGGCGTCCTCAACCGCTCGCACACCGCCTGGATGGCGTCCAGCCCGGTCTTCCCATCGCGCAGGCGGTAATCGGCCAGAATCGCGCTCGGCCATTCCCCGCTTTCGACGTGCTGAACCGCGTCCTCGATGGAGCCCGCCGTCAGCACCCGATAGCCCCAGCCCTCCAGCATCGCCTGCAGGCCGAGGCGGATCAGCGGTTCGTCGTCGATCACCAGAATCATGCCCCGCCCGTCGCTCGTCACCGGCCGGGCCTCCGCCGGCTCGGAGCGGGTGGCATGGCGGGCGATCAGCGGCACGTCGACGCAGAAGGCGGAGCCAGCTCCCAGCCGGGAGCGCAAATGAACCTTGTGGCCGAGCAGGCGGGCGAGGCGGCGCACCACCGCCAGACCGAGCCCCAACCCCTTGCTGCGGTCCCGCTCCTGGTTGCTGACCTGGAAGAACTCCTCGAAGATTTCCTCGTGCTTTTCGGACGGGATGCCGATGCCGGAGTCCATCACCTCGATGCGCAGGCGGTCTCCCCGGCGACGGCAACCGATCAGGAGACCGCCGCGTTCGGTGTAGCGCAGCGCGTTTTCCACAAGGTTGCGCAGGATGCGCATCAGCAGCGCCGGATCGCTGCGGACCGTCAGGGCGCAGGGAACCACGCGCAGCCGAAGCCCCTTGGACTCCGCCTGGGGGTGATACTCGGCGCCCAATTGCTCGATGATCGGGCCGATCGCCAGATCCTGCAATTGCGGAACGATCAGCCCGGCATCCAGCTTTGACACGTCGAGCAAGCTGTCGAGCAGCATGCGCAGCCCGTCCATGGCTTGGCCCATGGAGTCGAGAACCGGGGCTGCAGGGTGCCCATCCAGCCGCTCGGCCAATGCCGATTGGAACAGCATCATCGCCTGGACCGGTTGCCGCAGGTCGTGGCTCGCGGCGGCGAGAAACTTGGATTTCGCGACGTTGGCGCGGTCGGCCTCGGCCTTGGAGGCGCGCAGGGCGTTCTCGGTGCGGCGGCGTTCGGTGATGTTGCGGACGATGCCCGTGAAGTAGCGGCGCTCACCGGCGGTCCATTCGGTGACCGCCAACTCGATCGGGAAGATCGAGCCGTCCTTGTGCCGTCCTTCGACCTCGCGCCCGACACCAATGATCCTCCTCTCGCCGGTCTGCCGATAGGCTTGCAGATAGCCGTCATGGGCGGAGTGGTAGGGCTCCGGCATGAGGATGCGGATGTTCCGGCCGACCGCCTCGCCGGCCTCGTAACCGAAGATGCGCTCCGCCGCCGGGTTGAAGCTCTGGATCGTGCCGGTCTCGTCGATGACCAGCATGGCGTCCACCGCGGTCTGCACGATGGCCCGGTGACGGGCCTCGCTTTCCGCGAGCGCCGCCTCGCGTCGCCGGATGAGGTCCGCGGCGTTGCGGATGGCGCGGCCCACCGCCTCGATCTCGGACACGCCACCGTTGGGCGGTGGAACGGGGTGGCCGGCGCCCAAGGCTTCCGCCGCTCCGGCCAGTTGGGAAACGGAGCGCGTGAGGCGCCGTCCGAGCAGAAGCGCCGCCGCGATCCCGATCAGCAAAAGGACAAGGCCGCCACCGGTGAACAGAAGGAGGGCATGACGCGCCGGGGACGCCACAAGGGTCGTTGGGACGCTCGTCGCAACCACCCAGCCGAAGTTCCGGGACCGGCTGTAGGCTTGGATCGCCTCCACATCTTCCAAGTTGGCGGCGTGGTGGATTCCATCCGGCACCGCCTGCATGCCGGTCCAAAGCGCGGCGGGAAGCTGTTTGCCGACGAACTGCTCGCTCAAGTGGGAGCGCGCGATGACGAAACCCTCCTGGTCGATCACCCCGGCCCGCCATCCCGCCGGAATGCGCTCCGGCGACACGATGGCCTGAAGCCGTTCCTGGGGAATGTTGAGGCTCAGCAGGTAACGGATCTGTCCATCGCGGATCACCGGAGCGGTCACCGCCAGAATTGGCGCCTGGCTCACGTCGCCTATGAAGAGGCCGGTGACCTGCGGCCTTCCCGTGTCGATCACCCTCTGGTCGGATTCGAGAACGGTGTTGTTCGGCAGATCGGTGCCCCAGGGCATCCTGGTGTTGACGTGCTGCTGGCCTTGTGGATCGCGGAGAACCACGTTGGCACCCAACCGGTCGCGCACGCCGGCGGCTTGCCGGTAGAAAGCGGCCAGATCGCCCGTCGTCAGGCTTTCCGATGTGGTCAACACCTCGGCGGCGGCGATCTGGCGGCTCACCTCGCGTTCCACGTCCTCGGCCAGCAGGCGTGTCCGGTCGAGCACGAGCTGTTCCGTTTGCTGGGCCTGCGCATCGACGTTGCGGATCAGGAGGGACACCGAGAAGAGGACCAGCGGAACCGCAACCGCCATGACCAGAAGGATGAGCCAGCCCCGCACCCGTTGCGGTCGCATGTGCCAGGTCAGGCGCCGTGTCGGACGCCGCGGCGTTTCCAGGTTAGGCGTCATCGAGCCGGCCGGAGTTCAAACGCAACCTTACGCCGGATCGCCAGAGGACGACAGACGATTCGATTGGCGGCCCGGACACGCCCGGACCGCGCCGGAGCCTGTGGCTGCCCTCCTGGGACCGGCAGAAGGGACGTCGCTTCGGCTGGGCGGTCGATCGAGGGAGTGTATCCGGTCCGAACGTACCGAGGCATTTCGCAGACCATTCCTGAGGCAACCGGTTGCGGGCATCTCTAAACCGGACTGTATCATACCGCGCAATAATTGGTTGATAATCCATCCATTCGCTCATGAAAGGGCATTCGGGGGCGGGCCGATCACAAGGGGAGCTTTCCCGGATTCGCCGTGACGCGCGTCCACGGAGGGCGATTGGCGCCAGGGACGATCCGGTCTATGGTGCGGCCTCATGGAACCTGCCCTCGACGACGCGATTCGCCTGCACAAATCCGGCAACCATGCAGGGGCGGAGCCTCTCTACCGCGACGTGCTGGAGCGTGAACCGGCAAATCGCGGTGCGCTGCAAATGCTGGCGATGCTACTGGTGCAGACCGGGCGCCCGGCAGAGGCCGTCGGTCACTTCCGGGCCATTCTGCGGCTGGAGTCCGGCAGTGTCGCCGGATACAGCAATCTCGCCGCCGCCCTGCGCCTGGCCGGTCAGGGGACGGACGCCATCGCCTGCCTGCATCGGGCGCTGTCCCTCGACCCCGCGCATGCGGGTTCCTGGTTCAATCTCGGCAACGGGTTGAAGCAGCAGGAGAAGGCGGCGGGTGCGGCGCGGAGTTACCGGCGGACCCTGGCGCTCGAACCCGGCCACGCCGGAGCGGCGGGCAATCTGAAGGCGTTGCGCGGTCAGTGGGGGACGCGTCTGGACGAGGCGGAGCGACGGGTCGTCGCGGCACGTCTCCCGGAGGCGGACGCCGACACCCGAACGACGGCGGCCGAGGCCCTTGTGGCGGTCGGGGATGCGGTGGCGGCGGAGGCGATGGCGCGCACGGCCCTGGAGCGGGATGAGCATCACCACCGCGCCAACCGGCTGCTGGGGCGCCTGCTGCTGGAGCGCAGCGGGGCGATGGGCGTTCAGGACGGCAAGCCCTTCGTGGTCGACCGGGCGTTGGTCGAGGAGGCCATCGGTGCGCTGCGTCGGGCCGTTGCCGTCCGCCCGGACGACGATGAGGCCGACTGGCTGCACGTTGCCGCGGTGGCGACACTGGTGCAGGTGGGCATGGTGTCCGACACGGTGTTGCGCGACGGGGCGAGGGCCGCCTGGGTTCGCCTGCGGCGCCACCCCAAGGACACGGTCGCGGCCTCGGTCGTCGGTTTCCACGCCTACCGCCGGGACCGGCTCGTCCTCGCCTCCTGGCTGAGCCGACGCTTCCGGCGGCGCTTCTCCGCGGCGGAGGTCGCGCGGGAGCATGAGCTGGGCCTGTGGACCATGCTGCGCGCCGACGATGCCTTCCTCCGCAACCTGCCGCCGGTTGAGGCGGTGCTGGAGCGCATGGCGCCCCTGGAGTGCCGCAGCGAGCCGGCGGCCGGACCGGCCGGCGAACCGATGGTCTTCTTCTGCTGCGACGACGTCTATTTCCAGCGCTTCGCCCCGACGCTGCTGGAGTCGTTGGCGGAGCGGATGCCCGGCGCCATGGTCGCCGTTCATGTGGTGTCGCCGTCACCGGAGACGGAACGGGTCATGGCCCGCTGGCGGACGGACGGACTGCTGAGGGTGGGATTTTCGCTTGATCGGCCGGACATGGCGGGGTGGACCGACATCAAGCGCGTCACCTATTACGCCTCCGCCCGTTTTCTCCGCGCCTTGCAGTGGCTGCGCCGGTTGGATCGCCCGCTGATGGTGGTCGACACCGACGCCTGGATCACCGGAGACTTGCGGAATCTCCGGGCGGAGATGGGCGGATACGACGTCGGCCTCATGCTCGACGGCCGCCGCCGTGGTCCGTCACGGGAAATTCCGGTCGGGTTCGCCGTCTACGAGAACAGCCCCGGCGGCGACCGCTTCCTGTCGCTGCTCGGCTCTTACATCGGGCATTTCCTGGCGGGGGCGGAGGTCTACTGGATGCTGGACCAGATGGCCCATTACGCGGTGCTCGACTGGCTGAACCGGCATGAGCCGATCCGGGTGCGCCGCTTCGATTTCCTGACCTTCCCCTACTGCCACTTCGTCGGGGCGAAGTGACGCGCCGCGCTCACTCCCGCCCCAGAACCCGGTCGACCACCGTGTCGGCCCATTCGCGGGAGCGGAAGCTGGCCTTGGCCTCCACCGGGTCGTAGACGCGCTCCACCCAGTCCCAGAAGGCGATCGGGCGCTTCTCGTTGTAGGCGGCGTACAGCTCGAAGAAATAGTCGAGGATGCCGGTCTTCGCCTGCTTGAAGTGGCCGTATTTCCAATGGAGCTGCTTGGTCGCCCGCTCCAGCGGCACGCCTTCGTGGATGAACAGGTAGAGCGCCGACATGAAGCCGGCGCGGTCCGCCCCCGACTTGCAGTGCAGCAGCGCCGGGTACTGCATGGTCGCGAACAGGTCGCGGGCCTTCAGCAGCGTCTCCTTCTTCGGCATGTCGCGGGAGTTGACGGGAAAGTCCACCAGCGTCAGCCCGGCCGCCCGGCAGGCCTCGGCCTCCAGGATGTAGGAGGCGCAGTCGCGGCTGCCGCGCAGGTTCAGGACGGTCTTGATGCCGCGCCGCGCCGCTTCCCGGATGTGGGAGGGGGAGGGCTGGCTCGCCCGGTACATGTTGGGGGAGATGCGGTAGGTGTTCGAATAGACCAGCCGGAAGCAGGCATGGTCGATGAACACGCTTTCGACATGTCCGAGCGCCCGTTGCAGCGGGGAGATCATGCGCCCGCGCGCCCGCTTGATCCCGTCGGCCAGGGCGGTGGTCGTGTAACGGCGCAACATCTTCCTGGTGGTGGCCACGCAAGCAGTCTCCAAATCGACAAGGCCGCCAAGATAGGCACACTTCGCGTGGCGTCAAGGTCGCCGCACGGCTGGGCTGTGCGGCGCTTTGGTCATCCGGCCCGCAGGACGCGCCCGTAGATGTCGTACCGCGCGGCCAGCGACAGCACGATCTCCATGTAGAGGTTGATCAGGCCGTTGGCGTAGAAGGCCGGACAGCCGGTGTAATGGCGCTCGCCCGCCTGGGCGGTCGGCTCGATCAGGTCGGCGTTCAGGACGATCATGCCGCCCGGCGCCTCCGCGTCATAGACGAAGGCGGTCTGGTGGCGGGGCAGGGGGTGGATGGCCTGATGGTCGTCGGCCTCGATGTGACCGGCTCCCATGAACTGGCACAGCATGCCGAGGCTGCCCATGGCGAGCGGCAGCACCTGCTTGAGGCTGCGGCGCGACAGGTCGTCGTACTCGGCCAGGGTCAGGCCGGGTTTCAGCATCGGCGCCGCCTCGCACAGGTTCCAGCAGACGTGGAGCGCCGTGTGGCTTCCGGTCTTGGTGATCGACAGCATGTCGTAGCCGGATGGCGCGTGAAGCACCGACGCCTCCAGCGTGTTGGCGAGGACGAAGCCGGCCGCGGCGAGCGGGGTGATGGCGCCCTCCGCCCGGCAGCGCTCCTCCTCCAGCGTCACCTTGATCGCCCAATCCTTGATGATGGCGTCCAGCAGGTGGCACACGCTGTCGCGCAGGAAGCCGATCAGCGTCTCCGCCGGGGCGGCGTCCAGCCCGGCGGTGTCGGCGACGTCCAGCCCGTGCGGCGAGTCCGGCGGGTTGCACAGCAGCAGATGGCCGTCGGCGTCCAGCGGCATCCGGTTGGTGATGTGGTCGCGCAGGTCGTTGTAGAGGAAGGCCAGCAGCGTATTGATCGCGACCTTCTCGTAATCCTCCTTGCGGGTGTCCGCATGGGCCGGGCAATGGCCGGCGAGGCGCTGAAGCTCCTCGGTGAAGAGGTAGTTCGGGTCCTCGGCGATGCGGTGCAGGATCGGCACGAGGCTGATCCGGGTCATCCCGGCCTCCTCATGCGCGGCGAAATAGGTCAGGGCGAAATCGTTGGAGCGGGCCATGATGGGGCGTCAATCTCGTGAATGAGGACGGTCAGCGGTCGCGAAGCCGGTCGTAGACGCCGTAGTCCATGGCGATGCTGGCCACGATGTCGAGATACAGTTTGATGAAGCCGGGCGTGTAGAAGGCCGGGCAACCGGTGTAATGCCGCTCCTCGGGCTTGGCGAAGCGGGTGATCGGTTCCGGGTTCAGGCAGATCAGCCCGGCCTCGTCGAGGACGAAGGCCGTCTGGTCCTTGGGCAGCAGATGAATGGCGAGGCCGTCGTGGGGTTCGATCCCCGACGCCTCCATGTAATGGACCAGCATGCCCAGGCTGGCCATCGACAGCGGAACCACCTGCTTCAGGCTGCGCCGGACGAGGTCGTCGTAGGAGGCCGCCTCCTTGTCCGGAAGAAGCAGGGGGGCGGCCTCCACCATGGCCCAGCAAATGTGAATGGCGGTGTGGCTGCCGGTCTTGGTGATCGACAGCATGTCGTAACCGGCGCGCTGGTAGAGGGTAGAGTCCTCCAGCGTCGTGCGCAGGATGAAGGTGGCGGCGGCGGCGGCGGAGATTTCGCCCGTTCCCTGGGCGCGGTAGTGCTCCTCCTCCGTCAGCAGATCGGCCGCCCAGCCGGTGATGAGGCCGTCGAGCAGATGGCAGGTGGCGTCGCGCAGGACCGAGGCCATCACGTCGAGCGGGGCCGCCGCCATCGCCGCGCGGTCGGCCGGATCGATGCCGTGGGGGGAGCGCGGCGGGATCGGCAGCATCACCTGTCCGCGCTCGTCCAGCGGCAGCTTGGACGCCACATGGTCGCGCAGCCGTTCGAACAGATAGGCCAGCAGCGTGTTGACCGTCACCTTGTCCGCGTCGTCGGCGTTGGGGGCGGCGTGCATGGGGCACTGGCCGCCGCCGCGGCGCAACTCCTCGCTGAACAGGAAGGCCGGGTCCTTCTGGATGGTCTGGAGGATGTGGGCGATCGAAACGCGCTCCAGCCCGGCATCGGCGTGAGCCTTGATGAAGCTGCTGGCGAAATCGTTGGAACGGGACATCGTGGCCTTGCCGGAACGGAGTAATCCCGTTCAGCCTAGGGCGAGTGGTGGGGCCGTTGCAACGGCAACCTCTGTGACCGGTTGCCGCTTCTTCGTTGAAATTTGCGGTTTTACCCCTCGGGAACCAGCCAGTCGACCGTGCAGCCGCCGCCGGTGGAGGGCAGAGCGGCGTGCAGCGCCGGCAGCATGGCGCGCAGCGTGTCGTCCAGCGTCCAGGGCGGGTTGACGATCAGCAGTCCGGAGCCGTTCAGCCGCAGATGCGTGTCCTCCGGGTGCCAAGTCAGCTCGACGGTCAGGATCTTGCGGATGCCGGTGTTCTCCACCGCTTCCTGGAAGCGCCAGACGGCGGCACGTTCCTTGATCGGGTACCACAGGGCGTAGACGCCGGTGGACCAGCGCTTGTGCGCCGCCTTCAGCCCCTCGGCCATGCGGGCGAACTCGTCCGGCTGCTCGAAGGGCGGGTCGATCAGGGTGAGTCCGCGCTTCTCCCGCGGCGGCAGATGGGCCTTCAGCGCCTGATATGCGTCCGTCTTGAAGGCCGAGACCTGACGGTCCCCAGCGAATTCCGCCTTCAGGGTCTGCCAATCATCGGGATGCAGTTCATTGAGGAGCAGCCGGTCCTGCTCGCGCAGCAGCGCCCGTGCCAGCAGCGGCGATCCGGGGTACCAGCGCAGCCGCCCGTCCGGGTTCAGCGCGTTCACCGCGTCCAGATAGGGCCGCAGCGCCGGGTGGGGCGCCGGCTGGCCGAACAGCCGTCCGATTCCCTCCTGGAACTCCAGCGTCTTGCGCGCCGGTTCGGAGTCCAGATCGTAGCGCCCGATGCCGGCGTGGGCGTCGAGCACGCAGAAGGGCGCCGGCTTGGCGCTCAGATGGTCGATGATCAGCGCCAGAACGGCGTGCTTCATCACATCGGCGGGGTTGCCAGCGTGGAAAATGTGACGGTAGTTCATGGGGCAGGGATTTAGCCCATCGGGGCGTTCCGCGCCATCCCTTGCGAACGGGTTTCCGCGAAGCCGGGATTAGTCCAGCGAGGCGACCTGCTGGGCGTTGCGGAAGGTGCGGCGGGTGCTCGGCGCAATGCTGGTGGGCTCGGAGTCGCCACAGCGGGCGGATTCCAGCAGCTTGGCGCTCTTCGGGTCCAGCTCGTTCAGGTGTTGCCAGATCTTGCAGACGTAGTTCTGGGCCTGACGGGTGGAGCCGCCGTTGTAACGGGCGACGGCGGTCTTCCAGCTTCCCTGCTCGCCGTGAAGACGAAGGAGCAGGCGGCCGGCGTAGTTGACGTTCTCGCGGGGATCGACGATCCGCTCCACCGGCTGGAACTCGCCGCGGTGGGTGCCCAGCGAGATCTGCATGCAGCCGACATAGACGTTCTGGCGAAGCTGGCCGCGCTTGTCGCGGAGGTGCCGGGCGGCATCGTTGGCGTTGCGGGCGTAGACCGGACGCCCCTCCACGCTCATCGCGAAGGGGGTCGGGGCGCCATCCTGGCCGCTTTCCACCAGGGCAATGGCGACAAGAAGGCCGGAGGGGATGTTGAACTTGCGCTCGGCCTCCACGGCGTGGGAGACGCAGCTGCTGTCCTGGGCGGCGGCGGGCTTGGCGAGGAGGACCGGAGAGGCGGCTAAGCCCAGTGCAAGAGCGATCCAGCCGCCATACGTGCGTCGCACGCGCTGAGTTCGATCCTGCATATCCTCGGTCCCCTCTTCGTTGCCGGGTTCATCCGGCTTCGTTTTGGCCCCCCGCGCGGGGCCGACATTACCGGTCACCGAGTCGCTTACGGTGACCGCCTCCTACCCGAAAGTTCAGCGCCCACCATCGGGCGCCGAAGCCACACTTCCAAAAATTTTATACAGCGTCAATCTATTTGCTGCCCGGTAATACCACGCCTTTCGATCGAACGATGTCACAAGGCGGCGGAAAAAACCCACTCCGGGCCTTGGTCTTAGCCATCAAGGCACTGATTCCGAAGCGCTTTGAAAAACCGAAAGAGGTGGATTGTGCGAAAGGCGTACAAAACCATCCAATCGGCCTAATGCGACGGTTTGAAGCTCGATTCGCCGCCGAATGACCTCCTTCGGATGCCTCTTGCTTGTGCGCGCAAGCTGGTGCAGGAGTTCGTGTCTTCTTCCGCTTTCCGGAGTCTCCCGGAGCGGAGACGGCGGCACCGCATCTCCCATAGCGAAGTGATCGTGGATCGCGATTCGACGGCTCAAGCCGACCGGGAGGGGCCAGGCCCCTTCGTCCAACCCGGAGACGTTCCGGGCATTTTGTTCCAGACCGGCTATGACCGACTCTACGCCGCCGACGCGGCGGGGGCGGCACGTGCCTTCCGGCTCGCCTGCGCCGCCGACCCGGGGTCGGGCGAAGCCTGGGGCGCCCTGGCCGACAGCACGCGGGACGCGGGCGAGGCCGCCGGGGCGCTGGCCGCCTGCGGGCGGGCGGTGGCGCTCGACCCCGGCGTGTGGTCCTGGCGGATCGCCCTGGCCGAAGCGTTGCGCGCCGCGGGCCGGTTCGAGGAGGCGGTGATCACCGGGCAGGTGCTGACGACGGAACGGCCCGATTCCGCGACGGCCCGGCTCGGTCTCGCCCGCGCCCTGGCGGCGGCGGGCCGGCGGGACGCCGCGCTGGAGGAGTACCGCGAGGCCGTGGCCCTGCGCCCCGGCGACCGCGAGGCGGCGCTGGAACTGGCCGCCCTGCTGGTCGAGGCCGGCGACGCGCTGGGCGCGGTCGAACTGCTGCAGCCCTTGTCCCGCCGGGACCCGGAGGACGCGGACCTGCATGCCGCCATTGGTCGGGCTTGGATCTTGCTGCAGGAGCCGACGAAGGCCCTGGCGGCGCTGCGCCGCGCCGAAGGGCTCGACTCGGACGGGCGACTCGGCTGCGCGGCGCTGATCGCCGCGCTGGAGGGCGGCGCCGGGGCGGATCTGTCGGCGGCCTATGTGCGCGCCCTGTTCGACCGCTACGCCGACCGCTTCGACCAGGATCTGGTGGGCAAGCTGGGCTATTCCGCCCCGGCCCTGCTGCGCGGGGCGGTGGACCGGCTGGGGCCCGCATCTGGATTGCGGGTGCTCGACCTTGGTTGCGGCACCGGGCTGGCGGGCGTGGCGTTCCGACCGCTGGCCGGGCATCTCGCCGGGGTCGATCTTGCCCCGCGCATGGTCGAAAAGGCCCGCGCCCGCGCACTCTATGATGAGTTGGCGGTTGGCGACGTGGTCGGGGCGCTGGCGCCGGTTCCGGAAAGCTGGGACCTGCTGGTCGCTGCCGACGTGCTGGTCTATCTCGGCAACCTGACCGCGCTGTTCGACGGCGCCGCCAAGGCCCTGCGTCCGGAGGGCCGCTTCGCCGCGACGGTGGAGCGTCTGGACGGCGAGGCGGCGGCCTCCGGCTACGCGCTCGGCCCGGCACGGCGCTATGCCCACAGCGAAGCCTATCTGCGGGAGATGGCGGCGGCGGCGGGCCTGACGGTGCGTCTGATGGAGCCCTGCTCCCCCCGGCGGGAGAAGGGCGTGGGCGTGCCGGGTCTTCTCTTTATAGTGGAGAAGCCGGCGGCCTGACGAAAAGACCGTTCGGAGCGGGGGCGTCGGTCACGCCTCGGCCCGGAAGGGCTGCAGGCTGAGCAGGGCGCAGTCCCAATAGGGACGCGGGCCGAAGCGTTCCGCCAGGAAATCGACGAAGACACGGACCTTCGGCGACAGGTGCCGGTTCTGCGGGTAGACCGCGAAGACGTTCGATTCCGCCATGTAATAATCCAGCAGCAGGCATTGGAGCTGCCCCTTGGACAGAGCCTCGCCGCACAGGAAGGTGGGCAGAACGATGATGCCGACGCCGGCGATGGCGGACTCGCGCAGCAGGTCGCCGTTGTTGGTGCGTAGCGATCCCGACACGCGGACCGACCGCATCGCGTCACCAACGCGGAACTGCCACTGCTCGGCGGTCGGGATGTTTGTGTAGATCAGGCAGTTGTGGTTGGACAGCTCATCCGGCGTCTGAGGTATCCCGTGCTTCTCCAGATAGGCCGGGCTGGCGCAGACCACCTGCCGGTTGGGGGCCAGACGCTTGGCGATCAGCGAGCTGTCGCGCAGCCGCCCGATGCGCACCGCCAGATCATAGCCCTCGTCGATCAGGTCGACATAGCGGTCGTTCAGGTCCATCTCGATCTCGATGGACGGGTAGCGTTCGAGGAACTCGGCCACCGCCTTGGCCAGATGCAGCAGCCCGAAGGACACCGGCGCGTTAACCTTCAACCGCCCGCGCGGCGCGGCGTGCAGGTCGGCGACGGCCTGCTCCGCCTCCTCCAGGTCGGCGATGATGCGGGTGCAGCGCTCGTAATAGGCCTGCCCGACCTCGGTCAGGCTGAGCTTGCGCGTGGTGCGGTTCAGCAGCCGCGCCCCCAGCCGGTTCTCCAGCTCCGCGATGCGCCGGGAAACCACGGACTTGGACAGGTTCAGGCGCTCCGCCGCGGTGGTGAAGCTCTTGGTGTCCACGACCTTGATAAAGGCCATCATGTCGTCGAGGCGATCCATCCCATTGTTCTACACCCGGGAACAATGAAGTTCCAGCGCCCTGGATTTGCTGGAGCGTGGCAACGCGCTATCTCTTTGGGACGCCGCAGCCTCCAGCGCGGCCGCAACGACAGAGGGGAGACGAGACATGGCGAAAGTTCTGGTGCTCTACTACAGCAGCTACGGACACATCTCCACCATGGCGCAGGCGATGGCCGAGGGCGCCCGCTCGGTTCCGGGAACCGAGGTGACGGTGAAGCGCGTGCCGGAGCTGGTCCCCGAAGAGGTGCGGCAGAAGGCGCACTTCAAGGAAGAGCCGAACATTCCCATCGCCGACCCGAACGAACTGGCCAACTACGACGCCATCATCCTGGGCGTGCCGACGCGCTACGGCAATATGCCGGGCCAGATGAAGAATTTCCTCGATCAGACGGGCGGCCTGTGGGCGAAGGGCGCGCTGGTCGGCAAGGTGGGTGCCGCCTTCTCCTCCTCCGCCACCCAGCATGGCGGGCAGGAGAGCACGATCCTCACCACCCACACCGTGCTTCTGCACCTCGGTATGGTGATCGTCGGTCTGCCCTACAGCTTCCAGGGCCAGATGGGCGTGGACGAGGTGATGGGCAACAGCCCCTACGGCGCCAGCACCATCGCGGGCGGCGACGGCTCCCGCCAGCCGAGCGCGGTCGAACTGGACGGCGCCCGCTACCAGGGCCGGCACGTCGCGGAGATCACCAAGAAGCTGCACGGTTGAGGGTGAAGTGCGCCTCTCCCGTCGTCCGGGCGGGAGAGGCGGCACCGGACAGAGGGGAGTTCAGGGCATGGGCCTGTTGATCGACGGCCGCTGGCACGACCAGTGGTACGACACCAAGAACAGCGGCGGCGCCTTCGTCCGTCCGGAAACCCAGTTCCGCAACTGGGTGCGGGCCGACGGTTCGACCCCGTTCCAGCCGGAGGCCGGGCGCTATCACCTGTTCGTATCGTTGGCCTGCCCCTGGGCGCACCGCACGCTGATCCTGCGCAAGCTGAAGGGGCTGGCGGACGCCATCGGCGTCACCGTGGTCGATCCCCTGATGCGGGAGGAGGGCTGGACCTTCCCCGAACCCGATCCGGTCACCGGCTCCACCCGCCTGCATGAGGTCTACACCAAGGCCGATCCGACCTACTCGGGGCGCGTCACCGTCCCGGTGCTGTGGGACAAGAAGACCGGGACGATCGTCAGCAACGAGTCCGCGGAGATCGTCCGCATGCTGAACCGGGAATTCGACGCCTTCGGCGACGCCTCGTTGGACTTCTACCCGGCGGAGTTGGCGGAGGAGATCGACCGGCTCAACAGCTTCGTCTACGACCGCGTCAACAACGGCGTCTACAAGGCCGGCTTCGCGACCAGCCAGGAGAAGTACGAGCAGGCGTTCGACGCCCTCTTCGCGGCGCTGGACGAGCTGGACGAACGGCTGGGCGGACAGCGCTATCTGCTGGGGAACCGGCAGACCGAGGCCGACTGGCGCCTGTTCACCACGCTGGTGCGCTTCGACGCCGTCTATGTCGGCCACTTCAAGTGCAACCTGCGCCGCATCGCCGACTATCCGAACCTGTCTGGCTATCTGCGCGACCTCTATCAGGTGCCCGGCGTGGCTGAGACGGTCGACTTCCACCACATCAAGCGGCACTATTACGCCAGCCACACCATGATCAACCCGACCGGCGTCGTGCCGAAGGGGCCGGCGCTGGACCTCGATGCGCCGCATGGACGGGACTCGGTTCGATAACGCGGTGGGGTGACCGGGCCTCAGGGCTTGTAGCAGCGGGCCATGTCCTGGTTCTGGCCGATCATCTCGCACTGGAAGCTGTTGGAGAATTTGAAGCGGAACGGCCCGGTTTTGCGCACGCTGACCAGGGTCTGTCCGCCGGGGTTCTTGAAGGCCACCCAGGCCGAGGAATCGAAATGGGTGGTGATCCCGTTGCTCAGCCGCACGCGGCCCTGGTTGTCCTTGATGACCTGCACGCCGGTGTTGAAGGCCATGACGCCCTTCGGTGATTCGGACGCCACGGCGAGGCCGTTCGTGCAGTTCACCCCCTCCGGCTGCACCGCGACACACTCATAAGGGCGCGGCTGCGACGCGGTGAGCACCATGGCGTAGATCGCCACTTCCAGAACATTCATGGGCATGCGGAATCTCCCGGCAATCCGCACAAGGGTGCAGCAATGCACCGTGTACAGAATAATTCCGCCGTGGTTACGAAAAGTATAATGTCGCGGTCAAGGTTCTACCCTTTCGCGGCCAGCGCTTTTTCCAGCTTTTCGCGCAGGCCGAGCGGGGTCAGCGGCTTCACCAGATAGCCGGTGGCCCCGGAGCGCAGGGCCGAAAGGACGATGTCGGACCCATCGTGCTTGGTCAGCATGATCACCGGTGCCCGCTTGTCCAGGGCCTCCAGAAAGGCCAGACCGCCCATCGGCGCCATGTCCACGTCGCAGAAGATCGCGTCGAAATCGACCCGGTTGCAGCGGGCCAGAGCCTCCGCCCCATCGGCGGCCTCGATCACCGTGCCGACGCCCAGCTGTTTCAGCAGCCGCACCGAGACGCTGCGGGTCACCACCTCGTCCTCGACGACCAGCACCGCGCACGAATTGAACGACACGGCCACCCTCGCGCTTCGTCCTGTGGGTCACCCTGATGGGTTACACCGGCATGATATATCAGCGCGAAAGAAACTCAAATGCGTGCGATCAAAATTTTCACGTCGGCCAGGGCTCGGTCGAGGGCCGCCGCATCCCGCCGCGCCATCGCCGCGTCGCCGTGCAGGGCCGCCTCTTCCACCGAGCCGAAGAGGTCGGCGACCTGCCCGGCCCCGGCGGTGCGGGCGGCGCCGGCGGCCGAATGGGCGGCCAGCCGGACACCATCCAGGTCGCCGAGCGCCAATCGCTCTTTCAGGACGCGCGACAACTCGTCTGCGTTTTCCAGGAACAGGGCGTAAAGCATGGTGACGGTGGGGCCGGGGCCGCCGAAATTGCGCAGCATCGGTTCCACGTCGAGGATGTTCCGGTCGCATGGGGCGATGTTGAACGTCGGCGGTTCGGACGGGACAGACGAGGGCTGGGGCACGGCTGCGGCTCCCGGCAGGACACGGTATGGCCGTACAGTGCGTGTGGCAATTCAATCCGGTCAAGCCGCGGGCGGCGCGGCGAATGGACGCTTCGGCGCCACAGCATCCTGTCGCGGAACCGGGGGACGCGCCGCCTGTTCCCCAACGTCGTCAATGATCGCCGGAATGCCCAAGCGATGGCCGCCGCACCCGAGGAACAGCGTCTGGACACCCTGATCGTCGGCGGCGGACCCGCCGGGCTGACCGCGGCGATCTATCTGGCGCGCTACCGCCGCCGTTTCCTGGTGGTGGATTCCGGGGCCAGCCGGGCCTCCTGGATTCCGCTGTCCCACAACCATGCGGGCTTTCCCGATGGGGTGACCGGCGACGAACTGCTAGCCCGCATGCGCGCCCAGGCGGAACGCTACGGCGCCCGGATCGTGCCGGGAACGGTGACGGCGGTGGAGCGGGGCGACGATGGTTACCGCGTGCGGACGGAGGACGGGCGGCTGTTCCGGGCCCGCACCGTGCTGGCCGCGACCGGCGTGATCGACCGCGAGCCGCAATTGCCCAACCTGTATCAGGCGGTGCAGCGGGGGCTGGTCCGCCATTGCCCGATCTGTGACGGGTTCGAGGTGACCGGCCACCGCATCGGCGTCATCGGCCACGGCACCGGAGCCCTGGGAGAGGCGCTGTTCCTGCGCACCTATTCCCGCGACATCACCGTCCTGACGCTGGGCGAACCGATGAATCTGGAGGAGGCGGAGGAGCGCCGCATGGCCGAGGCCGGCCTGCGCGCCGTCGAGGACCCGGTGGTGGAAATCCACACCGAGGGCGGGCGGATCGCCGCCCTGACCACGGCAGCCGGCGAGCGGCTGACCTTCGACACGCTGTATTCCGCCCTGGGCTGCCATCCCCGCATCGAGCCGGTGAAAGGGCTGGGTGTGCGCATCGGCCCGGACGGGCGGCTGGTCACCGACGGGCATCAGCAGACGGGGATAGAAGGACTCTACGCTGCGGGCGACATCGTGGAGGGCCTGAACCAGATCTCGGTCGCCATGGGGCAGGCTGCGATCGCCGCCACCGCCATCCATCGCCGACTCTTGGCGGAGGACGGGGACCTCTGAGGACCGATGCCTCCCAATCGGGCGTCCGGCGCCGCCGGGCAAAATGTCGCATTTGACATTAATGAGTGGTAATACCAAACCAATGGCTTGAGCTATGCTCTTGGTTTGATGGAGCTTCCAGGAGAGGCATAAAGGGTTATGCCTTTTGGGCTCGGCCGGACGTTTACACCTGATTAAGAATTTGGGCTTTAGGACTTTCGCCATTGCGAAAGGCGGTCCGTGCGGCTGGGTGTGGCCCGGCGCACAGCGGGACGAGCGAAGGGGCGTCATGATGACGCCATCAACCAACCCGCCGATCAACCCGGGCAGCCTGCCAGAACGAACGGAACCTGCTCCATGGCCCAATCCGTGACCCGCGCGCTTCAAGCCATCAAACGCCACAACGCCAAGCCGGAGCAGATCGACCACGCCATCCTCAGCGCCATCAACGTGACGCTGTGCATGCAGTCCGGCGGCAACGACCGGGTCGCGGAAGGCTTCAACCAGGACATCGCGCTGAGCGGACGGGCCTTCGGCGTCCGGAGCTGACCTACTCCTCCTTTTCCTCCCGCTTCCGCAGCTCGTCCTGCAGGAGATAGCGGGCCTCCGGCGGCAGATCGCCGATGGCTTCGGCCAACACGCGCAGGCGCCGCCGCAGCCCATAGACGGTGTCCAGCAGCGACAGCACGACCGGCATCGCCTCGTCGTCGAGCGCCAGATCCTCCCGCAGATCGCAGATCAGTTCCAGCCGGGCCATGTCGGCCGCGCTGAAGACGAAACCGGTCCCCTCGTGCCGCGGCCGCAGCCAGTGCCGTTCCACCCACACCGTCAGCTGGGCGGAGGAGACGCGCCGGCAGGTGGCCAGCACCTCCTCGGTCCGCCATCCCGCGCCGCCCTGGTCCATGCTGTTCCGGTCCATCTCATGCGGCCTCCATGTCCCGCCTCGGGTTGTAATCGGTCTTCCAGTCCCGGACGAACGCCTCCAGCGCCGGGTCGGGCGCGTCGGGCAGGGCGATGCGCAGGGTCACATACTGGTCGCCGCGCACGCCGTTTGCTCCGGGTAGTCCCTTGCCCTTCAACCGCAGCCGCGTGCCGTTGTTCGCCCCCTTCGGAACGGTCAGCATCACCGGCCCGTCGATCGTCGGGACGCGCACCTTGCCGCCAAGCACCGCCTCGGCCAGCGTCACCGGCAGGTCGAGCTGGATGTCGTCGCCGTCGCGCCGGAACCAGGGATGGGGGGTGACTTTGACCGTCACCAGCGCATCGCCGGGCGGACCGCCGTTGCTGCCGGGCAGACCCTGGCCCTTCAGACGGATGGTGCCGCCGTCCTCCAGCCCAGCGGGAAGGTCGATGTCCAGCGTCTTCCCGTCCGGCATGGTGACGCGGCGCTTGCCGCCCTTGGCCGCCGCCAGGAAATCGACCGTCAGCGCCATGCTGAGGTTGCCGCCCTTCATCGGCATGGCGCCGCCGCGGGCAAAGCCGCGCCCGCCGAACAGATCGGAGAAGATGTGTTCCAGATCGTCCGACGCGAATCCTTCGGCGTGGGCGTAGCGGGCGCCCGCCGGGCCTTCCGCGAAGTCGCGGTAATACTGGCGCTGCGGCCGTTCCTGGCCGGAGTCGTCAATCTCCCCGCGGTCGAAGCGGGCGCGCTTGTCGGCATCCGACAGCAGGCTGTAGGCGGCGCTGATGTCCTTGAAGCGCTGCTCGGCCTCCGCCTTGCCGGGGTTGAGGTCGGGGTGATGCTTCTTGGCCAGCTTCCGGTAGGCCTTGCGGATTTCGTCGTCCGAAGCGGTGGGGGATACGCCCAGAATCTCGTAAGGATTGCTCATGGCGATGACCGTGATTGGAAAGCGGGGGTCAGCGGCTGATGGGTGAGCACGTTCGACGTGTATGTGTTCGACGCTCCCCCGCAAATCAAGAGGGTTGGCCTTCCGTTCGGCGCACGGCGCCTGTGCTTGCGGCCGGGATGACGAAGGGGCGGCGCGCGCCAATATGAGGCGGGCCGGACTTGGGTCCGGTTGAACGGTTCCAAAGGGAGATGGTCAGGGAGGGAGCCCCCGTCATGCCGCACACGCACCGGTCCTTCATGCCCACGGATCAGGCGGCCGCCGACCTGCGGCGGCGCCACAAGATCGCGAATGTGCTGCAGTCCCTCCTCCTGCTCGGTGGCATGGTGCTGCTGCTGGCGCTGTGCGGGATGATCCTGGCGGGGGTTGAGGGGGTGCTGTGGGCGCTGCTCGGCGGCGCCGTCAGTCTGCTGTTCAGCCCGCGCCTGTCGCCGCGCATGGTGCTCGGCATGTTCGGTGCGGGCCGCCTGACCTATGCGGAGGCCCCGGTCCTGTTCGACGCCCTGGCCGCCATCGCCCGCCGGGCGGAACTGCCCGCGGTGCCGGAGCTGTGGTACGTCGCCAGCCCGGCGTTGAACGCCTTCGCCGTGGGCAGCCGCCGCCGGTCGGTCATCGCGGTCACCGACGGGCTTCTGCGCGCGCTCAGCCTGCGTGAGCTGGCCGGCGTGTTGGCCCACGAGGTCAGCCACGTGCGCAACAACGACCTGACCGTGATGGGGCTGGCCGACACGGTGACCAACCTGACCCGCCTGATGTCCGTCTTCGGCATGGCCCTGTTGATTCTCAACCTGCCCCTGCTGATGATGCGGCAGGAGGCGGTTCCGTGGCTGCTGGTGGTGGTGCTTATCGCCGCACCCTGGATTGGCGTGCTTCTGCAGCTTGCCTTGTCGCGCACCCGGGAATTCGACGCCGACCTCGACGCCGCCCACCTGACCGGCGACCCGGAGGGCGTGGCTTCGGCGCTCGCCCGGATCGAGCGGCTTCAGCACAGCCCATGGGAAGGGCTGCGCTTTCCCGGCCGCCGCCGGGCGCAGAGCATCCCCTCCCTGCTGCGCACCCACCCGGACACCGAGGAGCGGGTGCGCCGCCTGATGGCGCTGCGTACCCCGCCGCCGGTTCTGCCGGGCCTCGACGCCCACCCCCTTCATGCCCGGCCGCACCTCGCCATGCCGGCGGCGCTGCGGCGCCCGCGCTACCGGATCGGCGGATACTGGTACTGAGGTTACAGGGAGCACGTCCGCCTCTCCTGGACTCGGGGTGTCCGGCTGGGTAGAACCGATGGGCGCGGTCGGGCAATTTTCCCAAATCCCAGGCTTGTCCAGGGATGGCGGAGCGCCCGTGGCGGTCGGTTGGCTACAAAAGGCGGGTCCCCTCCATGACCTTTCAAGGGCGTTTGGTCCTCCTGATCTCCGGGCTGGTGACGCTGGCGGTGGCGCTGGTCACGATTCTGCTGGCCTGGACGACCCATTCGGTGATCCAGTCGCGGGTGGAAGCGGACGGCCGTGGCGCGGCGACCCTGCTGGCCCGCAGCGCCACGCTGGCGCGCGAGGTTCCGCGCGACGTGGAGGCGCTGCTGGGCGACCGGCTGCTGTCGGAGGCGACGCTCGCCGCCCACCTCGTGGCGGTGATGGAGGCGGGTAAGGCGCCGATCAAGGCTGTGACCGACCGGCTGAAGGCTGTCGCTGATGGTGGCGGGCCGGACGAGATCTGGGTCACCGACAACCGGGGCCGCGCCTATCTGCACAACATTCCCGGCCCCGACATCACCTTCGGCCCCGACGCGCGGGCGCAGCCGCGCCAAGCGCCCTATTACGGCCTGCTGAACCGCGCGCCGGAGAAGGTGGTGACCGACGCCGCCACCGAAGGCGGCAAGCTGATGAAGTTCGCCGGCGTGGCCGGCGTCGACAAGCCGCGCATCGTCCAGGTCGGCGCCGATGTGCGCCGGCTGGGCGACATCGCCCGCAAGGCCGGAGTGGACGGGGTGATGGCCTCCCTGCTGGCCGGCGGCACGGTGGAGGGCGCCTGGCTGCTGGAGCGCGACGGGCGTCTCGCTGTGCACGCCACCGGTCCCAGCGCCGGGCCGCTGTCGGAGCGGGCGGTCGAGGCGGCGAAGGCCGCGGCGGCGGCCGGCGAGACCGGCCTGCTGCGCGAGGACGAGCACCTTACCGCTTTCGCTCCGGTGCCGGCGGTGGCCGGGCAGGGCGCGGGCATCGCGGTGGTCCGCCTGCCGGCGGAGGACCTGTCCTCGGTGGTCGGACGCCATATAAAGATCGGCGTGCTGGTCGGGCTGCTCGTCCTGGCGGCAGGCGTCTACGGCGCCGTCCGCTTCGCGCGTAGCCAGATGGCCCCGATCGAGCGGCTGGGCGAGGCCGTCGCCGCCGTGGAGGCCGGGCGCTTCAACCCCTTCACCCTGAACGAGGCGATGGAGCGCAACGACGAGATGGGCCGCCTCGCCCGCGTCTTCCGCAGCATGGCGCTGGAGGCGTCCTACCGCGAGGAGACGCTGGACGCCCAGCTTCTGATGCGCACGGCCGAACTGGAGACCCGCACCGAGAAGCTGGCCGCCGCCGAACACCTGATCGAAGAGGAGCAGCGCGCCGCCCGCGACGTGCAGGCGAACCTGCTGCCGCAGCAGCTTCCCGCCGGGCGCGACAGCCAGTTCTTCGGCCTGCTGGTCCCCGGCCCGGCGGTCAGCGGCGACTTCTACGACGTGATCGAGCTGGACGAGCGCCATTGCCTGCTGGTGGTGGCCGGCGTGTCCGGCTGGGGCGTGCCGGCGGCCTTCCTGATGCTGCTGGTGCGCGGCGCGATCCGCGAGGCGGCGGCCCGGCCCGGGATGACCCCGGCCGCTATCCTGGCGGCGGCCAACGACCGGCTGTGCGGGCAGAGCCCCTTCGACGGCTTCGCCACCGCCTTTGTCGCTCTCTACGACCGCGAGACCGGAATGCTCAGCCATTCCAGCGCTGGCAACCGCGCGCCCTGCCGCATCCGGGCGGACGGCAGCGTCCTGACCCTGGCGGACGCCGGCGGCCCGGCGCTGGGCGTGCGCAAGGGCATCCCCTACAGCGAGGCGGTGACCCGGCTGGAGCAGGAGGACACGCTGTTCCTGTGCACCGAGGGCGTGCTGCGGGCGGTGAACGCCCAGCGCGAGCCGTTCGGCGAGGAGCGTCTCGCCGCCGTCCTGCATCAGGGCCGCGGCCTGTCGGCGCGCGACCGCTCCGAACTGCTCCTGCGCGCGGTGGAGGCCCATGTCGGTCCGGGCGGGCAGACCGGCGACATCGTGTGCCTGACCGTCCGCCGCCTGCTGCCCGCGTCCGAACTGGCGCCGGAGTCCGAAGCGGCGGTGTGACGCCCTTCGGCGACGACCGGCGGCGAGAACGTTTCCTCTGATCGGGGTTACCCGGCTGGCGCGCCGGGTCATCCGTGCGACCACGGCGCGGATCAGCGCGGCACCCCCATCTCAGTCCTGGGTTCCGCCGTTCAGCTTCGGTTCAGTCGCCCCCGGACAGGATCGGCAGGACTTGCCTGTTTCTGCCGATGAGGGGACTTCCGATGTCCAACGCTTACTCCGAGGCCGCCGTCCGGCCGCCCGTCAAGACCCGCCCCATCAAGACCCGCTACGACGGGGTGATGCTGTTCCTGCATTGGAGCGTCGCCCTGCTGATCCTGGTGGCCTTCGCCATCGCCCAAGGGCGCGGGCTGGTGCCCCGAGGGCCGGAGCGGACCGCCCTGATGGACCTCCACCGCTCGCTCGGCGTCCTCGTGCTGGCGCTGGTGGCGCTGCGTATGGTCTGGCGCGCCGTCAGCCCGCCGCCGCCCATGCCCGCCGACACCGCGCCGCTGCTCCTGCTGACCGCGAAGGCCGGGCATCTGGCGCTCTACGCCCTGATGATCGCGGTGCCGCTGGCCGGCGTGACGATGACCCAGGCCCACGGCCATCCCGTCGCCGTCTTCGGCCTGTTCACCCTGCCGACGCTGGTGGCGGAAAACCATGCCTTCGGCGACACGCTTGAGAAACTGCACGAGCTTCTCGGCACCGCCATCATCGTGCTGGCCGGCCTGCACGCGGTCGCCGCCCTGGTTCACCAGTATGTGCTGAAGGACGGAACCTTGAGCCGCATGCTTCCCTGGGGAAACCGCTGAGCTGGGAAAAGTGCGGGCGGCGCGGACACCGGGGTGCCGGTGGGCGCCGCCCGCCGAGTGGCGAGGTCCTGCCTCCTCCATGGATGGACCCATGCTCGGGTCCCCCATGGTCTGATGAACCCGCCCAAGCGGCTTCTCTTCCCGACGCAATGGCGGTACCGCCCCCCGCTTTGACGCACCACCCCTGTTTTCCGGCTGTCCAGCGGGGGAGGTGAGGCGGTGAAGGGTAAGGCAATTCGTATGGCAGCGGGAGTTGCGTTGCTGGCGTCGGCGCCCGCCGGTGCGGTGCCGTTCGACCGGGTGTTCGTCTTCGGCGACAGCCTGTCCGACACCGGCCGCGTCTATGAGCTGACGCGCGGCGGCATTCCGCAGAGCCCGCCCTATTACGACGGGCGTTTCTCAAACGGCCCCGTCTGGGTCGAACGGCTGGCCCCGCTGATCGGCAGCCAGCCCGACCAGAAGACCAACTTCGCCTATGGTGGTGCGGAGACCGGCTCCCTGTCGCAGACCGGCGTTCCCGGCATCCAGGGGCAGGTCGGGCAGTTCCTGTTCAGCCGCCCGAGCGGCACCGGCGGCGGGCTGTTCGCGGTGTGGGCAGGCGGCAACGACTACTTCAACCGCGTCTCGGCCGGGGCGGACCCGTCGGGCCTCGTCACCCAGACGGTTGGCAACATCGTCACCACGGTGGAGCGTCTGGCGGCGCTCGGGGGGAAGACCTTCCTGGTGCCGAACCTGCCGGACCTCGGCACCGTCCCGGACACCCGCAGCTCCGACCGCGCCGCCCTGCTGAACACCGTCACCGCCTCCCATAACACATTGCTGTCGCAGGCGATGGCCGACGTGGAGAAGCGGCTGGGAGTCACCGTCGTGGTGGCCGACGTCAACGCGCTGTACCGCGCGGTGGCGGCCAACCCGACGGCCTACGGCTTCACCAACACCGTCACGCCCTGCCTGTCGGACAACGCGCCGACCGGCGCCTGCGGGACCGAGGCGCAGGCCGACCAGACCGTCTATTGGGATGAGATCCACCCGACCCGCGCCGCCCATCTGCTGATCGCGCAATACATGCAAGGCGCGCTGCTCGCCCTGAACGACGCGGCGGAGACGGTGGCGATGCAGCCGGAGCTGCCCTTCGAAGCGACGCGGAGCTGGCACCGCGCGTTGCTCGGCTCCATCGCCGGTCCCGCTGGGACGCGGGTGGAGGCGCCGCTCGGCAACGGGGAGCTGAGGGCGTTCCTGATCGGTGATGCCGCCTGGGGCCGTCTCGGCGGCACGGCGGAGCGCCAGGGCTTCCGCTTCAACACCCAGTCGGGCGGCGTCGGCGCCGAATTGCCGGTCGGGCCGGCCTCGCGCGTCGGGCTGTCGGTCGGCGGATCGCGCGGCCGCGCCAAGCTGGACGAGGGGGCGGGCACGCTGGACATGACCAGCACCATCATCGGCCTGCACGCGGTGACCGAGGCGCGGGGCTTCCTGCTGGCCGTGGCGGGCAGCGTTTCCTTCGACCGCTACGGCGACATCGACCGGACCACCGGCTTCGCGCCGTTCCCCAACGCCTCGGCGGACACGGACGGGCGGACCTACGCCCTGTCGGTCGACGGTGGCTACACGGCGCAGCTCGGGCCGGTGGCGCTGGGACCGCGGCTGGGCCTGCGCTACATCCACACGCGCATCGACGGCTATCAGGAGAGCGGCGCCGGCCTGCTGTCGCTCGGCGTCGAGCGGCAGAGCGCCGAATCGCTGGAGAGCAGCGTCGGGGCCGAAGCCTCCACCATCGTGGAGATCGGGCGGACGGTGATTCAGCCCAGCCTGGGCATCGCCTGGGAGCACCAGTTCGCCGAGGACGCGCGCACCGTCACCATCCGCCTGCCCGGCGGGGCCGCCAACAGCGTGAGCCCGAGCGGCGACGGCCGCGACTCCCTGGTGATCGGCGCCGGCCTGTCGGCCCAGCTCTGGCAGGCGGTCAGCGCCACGGTGGGTTACCGCGGCGAACTGTCGGGGGCGGACGGGCACAATCACGCCTTCACCGCCCGCTTGCGCATGAGCTTCTGAGGAAACGCCTATTCCATCCTTCCGGAAGGCTTTTTCCTGCTGGCGTTGCGGCGCCGCAAGAGGAACAATCGGTGCCGGCGCGTCGCCCACGGGCACGCCCGCCCGAACAAGAACAACGGCCCGGACAACAACAAAGGGAGGAGTTTCATGGCCTACAAGCACATCCTCGTGCATCTCGATTCCGGCCCGCAGGTGGAAACCCGCCTCGACGCGGCCATCGCCCTGGCGAAGACCAGCGGCGCCTTCCTGCGCGGCCTGTTCGCCCAGCCGGACCGCAGCGCCACCAGCGTCATCGCCCGCCGCTCCAGCGACCATCTGGAACAGGCCGCCGCCCGCAGCGAGGCGATGTTCCGCGACAAGCTCCAGGCGTCGGGCCTGCAGGGCCAGTGGCACGGCCTGACCCACGGCGAGCACAACCACGTCATCCGCGAGGTCATCATCTGGTCGCGCTTCGCCGACCTGACGGTGCTCGGCCAGTTCGACCGCAGCGCCCCCGCCGACGGCGTGGCGCCGGAGGAGCTGAACGAGCAGGTGGTGCTGAATTCGGGCCGCCCTGTGCTGGTGCTGCCCTTCGCAGGCACCTTCCCGGTGATCGGCAAGCGCGTTGCCGTCGCCTGGAACGCCGAGCGCGAGGCCGCCCGCGCCCTGTCCGACGCCATGCCCTTCCTCCAGGCCGCCGACGAGGTGACCGTCATCACCGTGCTGACCCAGGCCGCCCCGCCCGCAGGGTCGGAGCCGCAGCGCATCGGCCTGCTCGACCATCTGGCGCTGCACGGCGTGACGGCCGAACAGACGCATTTCACGGTGACCGACATCGGCGCCATGGACGCGCTTCTCGCCCGCAGCATCGACTCCGGGGCTGATCTGCTGGTGATGGGCGCGCACGGCCATTACGGCTTCCCCTTCCTGCACCGCGGCGGCGGAACGCGCCATGTCCTGCGCACCTGCCCGGTGCCGCTGCTGCTGTCCCACTGACGCCGTCCGGTTGACGGAAACGGGCGACGGGCTTTCCTCCGGCGTGCCGGGCGGCCATGTAGAGGCTGTCCCGGCACCGGCTGGAGAGCGTGCATGTCCTGGCTCCGCGTCTTCCTGATCGCCTGTCCCGTCATCGTCCTGGCGGCGCTGCTTGCCGCCTGGGCGGCGACGGGCTTCGACCTGTTCGGCCTCAGCCTGCCGGGCCTGCTCGCCCTGGTGGGCGGCGCCGTGCTGACCAGCGCCGTCGCCATCGGGCTCATGGCCCTCGTTTTCCTCAGCAACCGAAGCGGCCACGACGAGGCGGCGGGCCGCCCCGATCCCACGGATGGGCCGGACCGGTTCTAAAGCCCCGGCCTCGAAAGGGGCCATTTCCCCTTCCTTCCGTCTGATGTCCGCAAGGTCGGCGGAACGCCTGCGACACCCTGCCGTTGCTAAAGGGACGAAGGAGCCCCGGTTCTTGCGGCCGGATGGGCCATGCCTGTGGCCGGGGCGGGAAGGAGGGAAAAGCCGCGATGGACGAACACCGCATCCGCCACCGTGCCTACGAGATCTGGGAACGGGAGGGCCGCCCCGAAGGGCGCCGCGCCGAGCATTGGGAGCGGGCCTGCCGCGAACTCCGGGACGAGGACGAGCGGGCGAAGGAGGAGGGCGCCGCGCCGCGCGACCCCGCCCGAGCCTCCGCGGATTCGGGCGCCGGCATCTGACGCCCATCACATCTTTTCCTCCGAGGAGTCGCCATGCCGCCCCGCCGTGATCCCGCTTCCTTCATGTGGTCGGAGGCCGTCGAGCTGCTGGACCGTGCCGAGCGGCTGCACCGCCAGTTCTTCCGCCCGGCCCCGCCCGGCCCGCGCCGCGCCTGCTGGACTCCGCCCATCGACGTCTACGAGACGGAGGACGCGGTGACCATCGTCGTCGCCCTTCCCGGCGTCGGTGCGGACCAGCTTCACGTCGCCGTCGAGGACGGCGTTCTGGTGGTTGCCGGGGAACGGACGCTGCCGCTGGGCTGCGACGGGATCATCCACCGCCTCGAGATTCCCCACGGCCGCTTCGAGCGGCGGATCGAGCTGCCCGCCGGGGCCTTCCGCATGGGACGGCGCGAGCTGTCGGCGGGCTGCCTCGTGCTGACGCTCGACAAGATGGGATGAAGGACGTCCAATGACTGATGAGCACGCTGCCGAAGCGACGCCGACTCCCCAGACACCGCCCGTCTCGCCGCCCGTCTCCGGGCTGCCGGAGGATGTGATCCCGGTCATCCCGGTGCGGAACCTCGTGCAGTTTCCCGGGGTGGTGCTGCCGGTGACGGTCGGGCGGGCGCGCTCCGTCGCCGCAGCGCAGGAGGCGGCCCGCACCGAACGGCCGGTCGGTATCCTGCTCCAGCGCGACGAGGCGGTGGAGGACCCGACCGGAGCCGACATGCACCGCGTCGGCACGACCGCCAGCATCCTGCGCTACGTCACCACGCCCGACGGCTCGCACCATCTGGTGTGCCAGGGGCAGCAGCGCTTCCGCATCGTCGAGTGGGTGCCGGGCCATCCCTTCATGGCCGCCCGCGTCGAGATGGTGGAGGAAAGCGACACCGCCACGCCGGAGGTCATGGCCCGCTTCCTGAACCTACGCAACGAGGCGGTGGAGGCGCTGCAACTGCTGCCCCAGGCCCCGCAGGAGTTGTTGGCCGCCGTGCAGGCCATCGAAAGCCCCGGCGAACTGGCCGACATGACCGCCAGCTACATGGACCTGAAACCCGCCGAGAAGCAGGAGGTGCTGGAGACCGTCGACCTGCCGGAACGGCTCGACAAGGTCGGCGGCCTGCTGGCCCGGCGGATCGAGGTGCTGCGGCTGTCCCGCGACCTCCGCGAGCGCACCCGCGAGGCGATGGACGAAAGGCAGCGCGAGTATCTGCTGCGCGAGCAGCTCCGCGCCATCCAGAAGGAGCTGGGCGAGGCCGACGAGGGGCGTCAGGCCGAGATCGGCGAGCTTCAGGACGCTATCGCCAAGGCCGGCATGCCGCCCGACGTCCGCGAGCACGCCGAGAAGGAGCTTCGCCGTCTGGAGCGCATGCCGGAGGCGGCGGCGGAATATTCGATGGTGCGCAGCTACCTGGATTGGCTGATCGAGATGCCGTGGGACCGCCGGTCGGAATCCCGCATCGACATCGCCGAGGCGCGCCGCATCCTGGACGAGGACCATTACGGGCTGGAGAAGGTCAAGCGCCGCATCCTGGAGTTCCTGGCGGTGCGCAAGCTGAACCCGGAAGGGCGCAGCCCCATCCTGTGCTTCGTCGGTCCGCCGGGGGTGGGCAAGACCTCGCTCGGCCAGAGCATCGCGCGGGCGACCGGGCGGGCCTTCGCCCGCGTCTCGCTGGGCGGCGTCCATGACGAGAGCGAGATCCGCGGCCATCGCCGCACCTATGTCGGGGCGCTGCCGGGGAACATCGTCCAGGCCATCCGCAAGGCCGGAACGCGCGACTGCGTGCTGATGCTGGACGAGATGGACAAGCTGGGGCAGGGCTTCCAAGGCGACCCGTCGGCCGCCCTGCTGGAGGTGCTGGACCCGGAGCAGAACGCGACCTTCCGCGACCATTACCTGGGCGTGCCCTTCGACCTGTCGAAGGTGATGTTCATCGCCACCGCCAACATGCTGGACACCATTCCCGGCCCGCTGCGCGACCGCATGGAGGTGATCGAGCTGTCCGGCTACACCGAGGACGAGAAGCTGGAGATTGCCAAGCGCTACCTGCTGGCCCGCCAGCTCGCCGCCAACGGGCTGACGCCGGAGCAATTGGAGATCCCCGACGACACGCTGCGCGCGATCATCCGCGACCACACGCGGGAGGCCGGGAACCGCCATCTGGAGCGGCTGATCGGCGCGGTCGGCCGCTACGCCGCCGTGCGGATCGCCGAGGGTGAGATCGAGCGGATGCGGGTCGAGCCGGCGGACCTGACGGCGATCCTCGGGCCGCCGCGATTCGAGAACGACGTGGCGATGCGCACCAGCGTGCCCGGCGTGGCGACCGGTCTCGCCTGGACGCCGGTCGGCGGCGACATCCTGTTCATCGAGGCCAGCCGCTTTTCCGGCTCGGGCCGCCTGATCCTGACCGGCCAGCTTGGCGAGGTGATGAAGGAGAGCGCCCAGGCCGCCCTCAGCCTCGTCAAGTCGCGGGTGAAGGACCTCGGCCTCGACCCGGAGGGGCTGGACCGTTTCGACATCCACATCCACGTCCCGGCGGGCGCCATCCCGAAGGACGGGCCGTCCGCCGGGGTGGCGATCTTCACCGCGCTGGTGTCGCTGCTGTCCGGTCGCTGCATCCGTTCCGACACGGCGATGACCGGGGAAATCAGCCTGCGCGGTCTGGTGCTGCCGGTCGGCGGCATCCGCGAGAAGGTGGTGGCCGCCCAGCGCGCCGGTCTGAAGACGGTCATGCTGCCCGCCCGCAACCGCAAGGATTTCGAGGATATTCCGGTGGCGGTGCGTGAGCGGCTGAGCTTCGTCTGGCTGGAGCGGGTGGACGACGCCGTCCGCGCCGCCCTGGTGTCGGAGCCGTCCGCGGAGGCGGCGGAGCGCAAGGCCGGGTAGCGTTCTCCGCAGGGGCCGGAACCCTTGCGCACCGGGGGTGCGGTGCGCCACATCAATGGCGCGCCCGCATGGAACGCGCACAGGAGACGATCATGACGCCCGAGGAACGCACCCTCCTTTCCGATCTGTTCACGCACCTGCGCGAGGTGGAGAACCAGCCCCGCGATCCGGAGGCGGAACGCTTCATCCAGCAGATGATCCAGGGCCAGCCCGCCGCCGCCTACTACATGGCGCAGTCGGTCCTGGTGCAGCAGCAGGCGCTGACCGCCGCCCAGCAGCGCATCGAGGATCTGGAGCGGCAGGTGAGGGAGGCGCAGACCCGCGCCCAGCAGACTCAACCGCAGCCGTCCGGCGGCAGCTTCCTGTCCAACGCGCTCGGGCTGGGGCGCAGCCCGTGGGCCGGTGGCGGCAACCGTTCGGCGGAGCCGCCCGCTCCGTCGCCCCAGTCTCCCTCGGGACCGGCCTACAACCCGATGCAGCCGCCCGGGGCGCCGTCGCGCAGCCCGTGGGGTGCCGCTCCTCAGGCCGGCGGGCAACCCGGCTACGGCCAGCCCGCCTATCCGCCCCAGCCCGGTTACGCCCCGCAGCCCGGATTCGGCCCGCAGGGTTACGCGCCGCGCGGCGGCGGGTTCCTGAGCGGTGCGGCCCAGACGGCGGCGGGCGTGGCCGGCGGCATGCTGGCGGCCAGCGCCATCTCCTCGATGCTCAGCCATTCGCCGGGTCCGTTCGGCGAGGCCGCAGCGGCGGCGGGGCAGACGGCCAGCCATGGCGAGACGATCATCAACAATTACTACGGCGACTCCGCGGACCAGGGTGCGGACCAGGGCTTCCCGCCGGAGGACAACAACCTCCAGAACGTCGACTATCAGACCGACGATTCCTCGTTCGATGACGGCGGTGGCGATGGCGGTGGAGATGACAGCTGGATCTGACCTTATCCAGTCCTTGCCTTATCCAATCTTTGGCGAGGGCGTGCCAACCTTTGGAAAAGGTCCGGTGCGCCTTCGTGCCGCCATCACAGTTAATATAAATTAAACAGTTAGGTCCCTACGGTGCGTCGGGCAAGGAAGGCCGTGCTCCCCCGATCCCCACGCAGACCCGAGGCCCATGACGACGCTCGTTCAGCCCCAGCCGACCGATGACGCCGAGCGCAACGACGCGGAGCGCAAAGCCTCCGCCACCCAGATGTACCATGAGGTGGCGCGGATCATCGAACGGATGCACCGCCGGTTCCTCGACGTTCTGCGAATCGAGCTGTCCCGCATCGGCATCGACGACATCAGCCCGGTGCAGGTCATGATGCTGCTGAACATCTCCAATGGAGAGATCAGCGTGCGCGACCTGATCGAGCGTGGCTACTATCTCGGCTCCAACGCCTCCTACAACCTGAAGCAGTTGGTGGACAGCGGTTATGTGGACCGCTCGGCCTCGCCGCGCGACAAGCGCGCCGCCCGGCTGAAGCTGTCGGCCCGAGGGCTGGAGCTGTGCGAGCGGCTGCGCCACATGGCGTCCGTCCACTCGGACGGCCTGATCCGCAGCGACGGTGACAGCCAGGACTTCGAGGTCACCTACCGCACGCTGCGCCGTCTGGAGCGCAAATGGACGGACGTTATCCGCTCTGACGAAACGGAAATCCTCTGACGCGCATTGACCTCCCTCAGTGTGCGCGGCGGTACGCCGTGCCACGGTAAGGCTGCTGGGCTTTATGGGGGAAGTGGGATGAGGTTCGCCGTCGGCACGCAGGATTACCGCAGCATCGCCACCCATGGCGGCCGCACCCGCCGTTTCCTGGTCTTCGAGGCCGAGGCGGGCGGCGATCCTGTCGAGGTCGAGCGGATCGAACTGGCCGAGGACGAGGTGCTCCACCTTGCCGGCGATGGGCGCCCGCACCCCATCGACGCGGTGCGGGTGGTGATCACCGGCTCCTCCGGCGAGGGCTTCATCAAGCACATGAAGCGCCGCGGAATCGAGCCGGTGACCACGCTGGAGACCGATCCGGTGCAGGCGATCAGCGACTGGTTCGCGGGGACCGTCAAGACGGCCCCGCCGCCCGAGCATCCCCACGAGCATCACGACCACGGCCCCGAGGACGCCCCGCAGGACTGCCACGGGGGGCCAGCCTGAGTCGTCACACTGGGAAGGACACGCTGGCGGTGGTGCCGGCGGCGTCGCTTTCCGTGTTCAGTGTGTCGCCGAGCTGGGCAGCCAGCGCCTCGGCCAGCATCAGCCCGTCCTCCGCCGTCGTGTCGAAGCCGGCGGGCAGGGCGCGCCCATTGTCCTCGACGATCAGGCGGGCGCGCCCGTTGTTCTCCTGCGTCACCGATACGCGGATCCAGCCTTGCTCCGGAAAAGCGTGGTGCAGGCTGTTTGTGATCAGCTCCGCGGTGATCAGGCCCAGCGGCATGGCCTCGTACAGGCCGATCTGGATGGGGTCGCTCTTCACCTCGATGGGCACGTTGGCGAGGCCGCCGGGCGTTCCATGCTTCACCGCGTCGGCCAGCGATTCGATGTAGCGGCCCAGATTCACATGGGTGCCGGTGCCCGACTCGTGGAGCTGGCGGTAGAGGATGGCCAGCGCTTCGATGCGCACCAGCGTCTGCTCGTAGGCGGCTCGGGCGTCCGGGTCGCGGATGCGGCCCGTCTGGAGCTTGAGCAGGCTGATGACGAGCTGAAGGCTGTTCTTGGCCCGGTGCTGAAGCTCGCGCAGTTCGGCCTCCAACTCGCGGATGCGCTCCGCGATTGGGTCCTCCGGCGCTCCCGAACCGGTGGCGGGGCGATCAGCAGGCAGGGCGACCGGCTGGGACCGGAGGGGATTGGGCATCACGCATTTCTCGGCTGAAGCTGGGCAATGTTTTCCTTAGGTACAGAACAATTTATGCGCTTGAACCCACTCCCGAGTTGGTTCTGAGGAAGTAACCCTCTGCGCATATCCAATTCGTTCGTCCACGTTCGGACGGAGAGGCAGGGCTTATGATCCCGGCGGACAAAGGGTCGGAGTCGCGGGCAGGCGGGGCAAGCCGGAAAATGCGTTTCCCCGGCCGCCCCGTCGTGGCATGAGTGCCGCCATGCGTTTGAGAACCCTTGCGATTCCCTTTTGCGCCCTGCTGGCCGTGGCCGGCGGTTGCGCCGCGGTGGCCGGAAACGGCCGACCGGCCGAGTCCTCCGTTCCGATTGCGCTCGACCCGGACCGCCCGGCTCTTGCGGAGGTTGGCGCTCTGCGATTTCGTGGCGCCCTCCGTCTGCCCGATGGGGCGGGGGTGGGGGGCTTGTCCGGCCTCTGGGTCAGCGACTCGGGCGACCGTTTCGCCGCCGTCTCCGACAACGGCAAGAGCGTCACGGGGCGGCTGTCCTACGACGCCGAGGGGGGGCTGGCGGGCGCCGGACACTACGAAGTCCGTCCCCTGACCCTCGATAAGAGCCCGGACTACCGTGGCCGGCTCAATGATTCGGAAGACCTCGTCCGTCTGCCGGGCGGCGGCTGGCTGGTGCCGTTCGAGCGCAATCACCGCATCCTCCGTTACGATGGCGCTGACCGGCCGGAGGGAACCCCGCGGAAGCTTCCGGTGCCGCCCGGTCTGGAAAACGCCCCCGCGAACGGCGGGGTCGAGGCGCTGGCCGCGCTGCCGGACGGCCGCATCCTGGCCATCGAGGAGGGCGACGACGACGGCGTCCGCGAACGCCACGCCTGGATCGCTTCCGCCGCGTTGAAAACGCGGGGCGACTGGCAACCGCTGACCTACCGCGCCGCGCCGCGCTTCCGTCCCACTGCCGCGGCACCGCTGCCGGACGGCGGGGTGCTGGTGCTGGAGCGGCGGGTGTCCCTGCTGGGCGGCTGGGCGGCGCGCATCGTCCATGTGCCGGCGGACTCTCTGCGCGGTGGCGCGACGATGGATGGGGTGGAACTGGCGCGCCTGGAGCCGCCGCTGCTGACCGACAATTTCGAAGGATTGGCGGTGCGGCCCGGTGAGGAGGGCGACCTGCTTGTCTACATCGTTTCCGACGACAACCGCAGCCCGCTCCAGCGGACCTATCTGATGATGTTCCAGCTTCCGGCCGGCGCTCTGAAAGTCACCGTCGCGGGGCGCTGACCGGAAAGCGCCCCCGCGGTGAGCGGCGTCGCTCAGAAGTTGGCGTAGGGGCCGCCCTGGCCGGGCATGTCCGGCACGCCCGGAGCGCCCGGATTCCCCATCGACTCGCGGTGATGGTGGACGCGGGCGATGCTGGGGGCGAGGTCCTGAAGCTCGATGAAGTTGTCGGCCTGACGGCGCAGCTCGTCGGCGACCATCGGCGGCTGGGAGCGCACGGTGCTGATGACGCTGACCCGCACACCCTTGCGCTGCACCGCCTCGACCAGCCGGCGGAAATCGCCGTCGCCGGAAAACAGCAGGATGTGGTCGACGCGCTCGGCCATCTCCATCACGTCGATGGCCAGCTCTATGTCCATGTTGCCCTTGATCTTGCGCCGGCCTGAGGCGTCCGTGAACTCTTTGGTCGGCTTGGTCACCATGGTGTAGCCATTGTAGTCCAGCCAATCGACCAGCGGCCGGATCGGCGAATATTCCTGATCCTCCACCAACGCGGTGTAGTAGAAGGCGCGCACCAGTCGCCCTTCGGAGGCGAAGCCGTCGCGAAGACGCTTATAGTCGATATCGAAGCCCAGGGACCGGGCAGCCGCGTACAAATTGGCGCCGTCGATGAACATCGCCAGACGCTCTTCCTTATAAAAGAGCTTCGTAACATCTTTCGGCAAAGTCGTATTCCGATCCAATTCCGTAATCCTTCCACGATGGATTGAATTATATGTCAGGCATACGCGAAATTGCGATTCACCAGATAAGTAAAGTAGGAGGTCGTCTTCGCGCGAGCAAGGGGGAGCGCGGGCATGGTCGCGCCGCGGGCGGGGTACGGCGGCCGCACCCGACAGGGCTCGAAGCGCTTGCGCAGGCGCGAACGCATCAATATATTCGGATGCCTTCGCAGATCCCGGAGTTGGTTTGGTATGGCTCGCGTTACCGTCGAAGATTGCGTCCTCAAGGTTCCGAACCGGTTTGAACTGGTCATGATGGCGGCCCAGCGCGCGCGAGAGGTCGCGTCCGGTGCCCCGCTGTCGATCGATCGCGACAACGACAAGAATCCGGTCGTTGCCCTGCGCGAGATCGCCGATGAGACGGTGATGCTGGATCATCTGAAGAACGCCCTGATCAAGGGCCACCAGAAGCATGTCGAGCCGGACGAGCCCGAGGAGGAGATCGTCGAGCTGATGGCCGGCGAGCACGACTGGGCCGCCCGCGGCGACACGTCGCTGGAGGACGAGGACGGGATGAGCGAGGCGGAGGAGGTCGGCGAAGGCGACGACCTGCTGTCCGACATGGAGAGCGACCCGGCGGCGGCCTTCGGCGAGACCGAGGACGACGTCGTCGGCCGCGATGCCGACGGGGATCTCTGACGCTGACCGACAGCGACCGGCTGTGGGGGCCGACGGCCCCCCTTTCCGTCGACCAACCAATCGTTTGCGAAACTTCATGGCGCACGCTGCGCCGGGTCGGGTGCCATGATCCGGCAATATGAGCTTGTCGAACGCGTCAAGGCGTACGACCCCTCGGCGGACGAGGAGTTGCTCAACCGCGCCTACGTCTTTTCCATGAAGGCGCACGGCTCGCAGACCCGCGCCTCGGGCGATCCCTATTTCCTCCACCCGCTGGAAGTCGCCGGCATCCTGACCCAGCTCAAGCTGGACGCCGGGACCATCGCGACGGCGCTGCTGCACGACACGGTCGAAGACACGGTCGCCACGCTGGAGGACATCGAGAAGCATTTCGGCAAGGAGATCGCCCGTCTGGTCGACGGCGTGACCAAGCTGTCGCGCCTGGAACTGCACAGCGAGCAGGCCAAGCAGGCCGAGAATTTCCGCAAGCTGGTGCTGGCGATGTCGGAGGACATCCGCGTCCTCCTGGTCAAGCTGGCCGATCGGCTGCACAACATGCGCACGCTGTTCCATCTGAAGAACCCGGACAAGCGCAAGCGCATCGCCCGCGAAACCATCGAGATCTACGCGCCGCTCGCCGAACGCATCGGCATGCATCAGGTCAAGGACGAGCTGGAGGATCTCTCCTTCGCGGAGTTGAATCCGGACGCCCGCGACAGCATCCTGGCCCAGCTCTCCCGCCTGCGCACCGAGGGCGAGAACCGGGTCCAGAGGATCATCCAGGAACTCCGCGGCACGCTGGCGGAGGAGGGGCTGCCCAACGCCGGGGTCACCGGGCGTGAGAAGACCGCCTATTCGATCTGGCGCAAGCTGCAGCGCAAGAACGTCAGCTTCGAGCAGCTGTCCGACATCATGGCCTTCCGGATCATGGTGGACACGGTGCCGGAATGCTATCAGGCGCTGGGCGTCATCCACGCCCACTACCCGGTCGTTCCGGGGCGCTTCAAGGACTACATCTCGACGCCCAAGCCCAACGGCTACCGCTCGCTCCACACCGGGGTGATCGGTCCGGAGCGCAACCGGATTGAGGTGCAGATCCGCACCAGCGACATGCACGAGATCTGCGAACTCGGCGTCGCCGCCCACTGGGCCTACAAGCAGGGCGAGCCGCGCACCCAGCAGGGGCGCGAGTACCGCTGGCTGCGCGAGCTTCTCGACATCCTGGAGCACGCCCAGAAGCCCGAGGAGTTCCTGGAGCACACGAAGCTGGAGCTGTTCCAGGATCAGGTCTTCTGCTTCACGCCGAAGGGTGACCTGATCGCGCTGCCGCGCGGGGCGACCCCGGTGGACTTCGCCTACGCGGTCCATTCCGAGGTCGGCGACCATTGCGTCGGCGCCAAGATCAACGGACGGATGCTGCCGCTGCGCACGCAGCTGCAGAACGGCGATCAGGTCGACATCATCACGTCCAAGGCCCAGACCCCGGTTCCGGGCTGGGAACGCTTCGTCGTCACCGGCAAGGCGCGGGCGCGCATCCGCAAGTTCCTGCGCACCCAGCAGCGCACCCAGTACATCGAGCTGGGCCGCGCCATCCTGCAGCGGCAGTTCAAGTCGGAAGGCTACGAGTTCTCGGAAAAGGCGCTGGAAGGCGTCATCAAGATCTTCCAGCAGCCAAGCGCCGACGATCTGATGGCCAGCGTCGGGTCGGGTCTGCATTCGGGCCGCGAGGTCTTCCACGCCGTCTTCCCCGGCCACAAGCCCCATGTGGCGACGCCCAAGGAAGGCGACGACAAGAACACCATCACGGTGCCGAAGCCCAAGCCGAAGGCCAAGGGCAACAACGCGCCGCTGCCGATCCGCGGCCTGATCCCGGGCATGGCGGTCCATTACGCCCGCTGCTGCCACCCGCTGCCGGGCGACCGCATCGTCGGCATCGTGACCACCGGCAAGGGCGTGACCATCCACACCATCGACTGCGAGACGCTGGAGAGCTTCCACGAGTCGCCGGAACGCTGGATCGACGTCGCCTGGGACATTGGGCCGGACAGCCCGGAGGAGCATGTCGGGCGCATCTCGCTGGTGGTCAACAACGAGCCGGGCTCGCTCGGCACGCTGTCCACGGTCATCGGCAAGAACGGCGGCAACATCACGAACCTGAAGATCACCAGCCGCAACACCGACTTCTTCGAGTTGCTGATCGACATCGACGTGAAGGACGCCAAGCATCTGACCAACATCATGGCGGCCCTGCGCGCCACCCCCGCCATCAACGCGGTGGAGCGCGCCCGCGGGCGGTGAGCGAGCCCGCGCGGCTGTGCCCGCCCAGAGCGCCCACCAGGAGCGCCCATCAGGAGCGAGGGAAGCATGTCCAGCCCGACCATCTTCAGCCGCCTGATCGCCGGGGAGCTGCCCTGCGCCGTGGTGTACGAGGATGCGGAGACCTTCGCCTTCATGGACGCCGGGCAGGTCAACCCTGGCCATGTGCTGGTCGCGCTGAAGCGCCCGGCCCCGACCATCCTGGACGTGACGGAGGACGAGGCGGCCGCCCTGTTCCGCACCGTCCACAAGGTCGCCCGCGCCGTCCAGGCGGCCTTTTCGCCGGAGGGGATCACGCTTCTCCAGACGAACAGGCCAGCGGGCTGGCAGACGGTGCCGCACATCCACGTGCATGTGGTGCCGCGCTACGAGAACGACGGCGCCGAACTGGTCTGGCCGCGCCACGACCCGCCCATCGAGGAGCTGAAGGCACTCGCCGCGCGGATCGCCGCGCATCACGTCGTCGAATGACGGCGTGACGCGACGCGACGCCACCGCTATATAGCAGGGAGAACCGGTACCCGCCGGATGCAGGATGCGGGACCGGCGCGACACCGGAGTTTCGAACCTATGCCCCGCCCTCTGCGCCTCGGCGTGAACATCGACCATGTGGCGACCGTCCGCAACGCGCGGGGCGGGCGTTATCCCGATCCCGTGCGTGCGGCAAAGCTCGCAGCCGAGGCCGGGGCCGACGGCATCACCGCCCACCTGCGCGAGGATCGCCGCCACATCGTCGATTCCGACATCGAGCGGCTGATGGCGGAGATCCGGCTGCCGCTGAACCTGGAGATGGCGGCAACGGACGAGATGCTCGGCATCGCTTTGCGCCACAGGCCGCACGCCTGCTGCCTCGTCCCGGAGAAGCGCACCGAGGTCACCACCGAAGGCGGGCTGGACGTCGCCGGGCAGATGGACAACCTCAAGCGCTACGTCGGTGATCTCGGCGCTGCAGGCATCCGCGTCTCGCTGTTCATCGATCCGGAGCCGGCGCAACTCGACGCCGCGAAGGCCCTGGGCGCGCCCGTGGTGGAACTGCACACCGGCGCCTATTGCGACGCGCCCGCCGGGGCGGAACGCACGGCGGAGCTGGAGCGCATCGTCCGGGCGGCGGCCCACGCCGAGGCCATCGGCCTGGAATGTCACGCCGGCCACGGGCTGAATTACGAGACGGTCGGAGCGGTCGCCGCCATCCAGACCATCGTTGAGTTGAACATCGGCCATTTCCTGATCGGCGAAGCGATCTTCGTCGGGTTGGGCAACACGCTCCAGCGCATGCGCGCCGTGATGAAGGACGCCCGTGCGCCGGTCGGAACCGGTGGGGCTGGGAGCGTCTCATGATCCTCGGCATCGGGAACGACCTGATCGACATCCGCCGGATCGAGCAGTCGCTGGACCGCTTCGGCGACCGCTTCATCGCCCGCATCTTCACCGACGTGGAGCGCGCCAAGTCGGAGCGCCGCGCTGGGGCCGCCGGCAAGCACAGCGCGCGGGCCGCGACCTACGCCAAACGCTTCGCCGCCAAGGAGGCTTGCTCCAAGGCACTGGGCACCGGGTTCCGCGACGGCGTGTTCTGGCGCGACATGGGGGTGGTGAACCTGCCCTCCGGCCAGCCGACCATGCGCCTGACCGGCGGCGCACTGGAACGGCTGCAGGCGATCACGCCGCCGGGTATGCAGGCGCGCATCCACGTGACGCTGACCGACGAGTACCCCATGGCGGAGGCCTTCGTCATCATCAGCGCCGAACCGGCCGACACCTCCGCCGACACGTCCATCACCACCTCCACGGCACCCCCCGCATGACCATGAACAGAGAGACCGCCTTGACCGGCAAATCCAAAGAGACAGGCGGCTTTGCCGAGACGGTGAAGACGGTCTTCTACGCGGTCATCATTGCCTTCGGCGTGCGGACCTTCGCCTTCGAGCCCTTCAACATCCCGTCCGGGTCGATGATCCCGACGCTGCTGATCGGCGACTATCTGTTCGTGTCCAAGTTCTCATACGGATACAGCAAGTACACGGTCGGCTTCGGGTTGCCGCTGTTCGAGGGCCGCATCATGGGCCACGCGCCGGAGCGCGGCGACGTCGCCGTGTTCAAGCTGCCGCGCGACAACAAGACCGACTACATCAAGCGCGTCATCGGCCTGCCGGGCGACACCGTCCAGGTGACCGGCGGCGTTCTGCACATCAACGGCCAGCCGGTGAAGCGCGAGCGCATCGAGGACTATGTGTCCCGCGACGCGCTGGGGCGCGAGGTCCGCATTGCCCAGTATGTGGAGACCCTGCCGGGCGGGCGCAGCCACCGCATCATCGAGGAGTCGGACAACGGTCCGCTCGACAACACCCCGGCCTTCAAGGTTCCGGCGAACCATCTGTTCATGATGGGCGACAACCGCGACAACTCGCTGGACAGCCGCGTTCCGTCGCAGGTGGGGTATGTCCCGATGGAGAATCTGGTCGGACGCGCCGAATTCCTGTTCTTCTCTCTGGAGGACGGAACCCGCTTCTTCGAGGTGTGGCGCTGGCCGGCGGACCTGCGGTTCAGCCGCCTGTTCAACGCCGTGAAGTGAGCCCCGCACAGCACCGGGGCGCGGAGACCGATTATTGTGAGCCCTGAAGAACGGGGGACCCCCATGGCGTCCGACGCGGACGTGAGTGCCGATTCCGCCGACCTTGCGGAATTGGCCGCAGCCATCGGCCACCGCTTTGCCGACCCGCAACGGCTGGCCGACGCGGTCACCCATCCCAGCCTGATGGGGCTGGAGCGCAACGTCCGCGGCGGACGGCCCGAGCAGGGGCCGGGCCTCGCCTACGAGCGCCTGGAGTTCCTGGGTGACCGGGTGCTCGGCCTGGTCATCGCGGAATGGCTGCTGGAACGCTTCCCCAACGAACGCGAGGGCGCGCTCGCCAAGCGGCACGTCTCGCTGGTCCGTCGGGAGGCGCTGAGCCGCGTCGCCGACGCGCTCCGGCTGGGGCGCTACCTGCGCCTGTCACCGTCGGAGGCTCAGGGCGGCGGCCGCAGCAACCGCACCATCCTGGCCGACGCCTGCGAGGCGGTGATCGGGGCGCTCTATCTGGACGGCGGCATGGACAAGGCGCGGGACTTCATCCGCTCCGCCTGGGCCGGGCAGATCGACCGCGCGGAGCCGCCGCCGCTGGACTCCAAGACGGCGTTGCAGGAATGGGCGCAAGGCAATGGGCGGCCCCTTCCCACCTATGAACTGATCGAGCAGAGCGGCCCGGCGCACGAGCCGGTGTTCCGCATCGCGGTCCGGCTGAAGGGCATGGAGCCGGTGACGGCCACCGGCCCGTCCAAGCGGGTCGCCGAACGGAAAGCGGCCAGCGCCTTGCTGCGCCAATTGGGAGTGCAGGTCGATGACTGACGGCCGCGACAAGTTTGAAAACGACGATTTCGACGATAAGGACGAGGGCGTGAGCGAGAGCGTGGACGCTGATCTTGAAGAGGGCGGCCCGGACGAGGGCGCCGAAGAGGCTGCCTATGTGCCCGAAAACCCCCGCTGCGGCTTTGTCGCCCTGGTCGGCGCGCCGAACGCCGGCAAGTCGACCTTGCTGAACGCGATGGTCGGTTCCAAGGTATCGATCGTCAGCTCCAAGGTGCAGACCACCCGCACGCGCGTGCTCGGCATCACCATCGCCGGCGACAGCCAAATCATCTTCGTGGACACGCCGGGCATCTTCAAGCCGAAGCGTCGTCTGGACCGCGCCATGGTGGCAGCGGCCTGGCAGGGGGCGGAGGACGCCGATCTGGTCGGCCTGCTGTTCGACGTGTCGCGCCGTGGCATCGACCAGGACACGCAGGGCATCATCGCCCGGCTGAAGGAGCAGGGCCGCAAGGCGATCCTGATCCTGAACAAGATCGACCTCGTCCCGCGCGAGAAGCTGCTCGGCCTCGCCGACAGCTTCAACCAGGAAGGCATCTTCACCGACATCTTCATGCTGTCCGCCTCGACGGGCGACGGCGTCGAGCATCTGCGCGGCTTCCTGGCCGCCCGCATGCCGGAAGGCCCCTGGCACTACCCGGAGGACCAGATCTCGGACATGCCGATGCGCCTCCTGGCGGCGGAGATCACCCGCGAAAAGCTGTTCCAGCAGCTTCACCAGGAACTCCCCTACGCGGCGACGGTCGAGACCGAGCAGTGGGAGGAGTTCGAGAACGGGTCGGTCAAGATCTCCCAGGTCGTGTATGTCCAGCGCGACAGCCAGAAGGCCATCGTGCTCGGCAAGCAGGGCACCCGGATCAAGGCGCTGGGGCAGGCCGCCCGCACCGAGCTGGAAGAGATGCTGGAACAGCGCGTCCACCTGATGCTGTTCGTCAAGGTGCGCGAGGACTGGGAGAACGATCCGGAGCGCTACGAGGCCTGGAACCTCGACTTCGGCGCGTCCTAAAGCACCGGTCAGGGTATAGGCGTGGGCGGACGGTCCCCCATATAGAGGGGCGATCGTCCCCTATACGGACCGGCTGACCGTGCGCGTGCCCATCTTCAACGACCTGTACGACGCCGGCTCGCGCCTGTTGGGGCGGGCCGGCGATCTCGTTTCCGGCGGTATCCTGGAGCAGGACGTCCGTCTCGGCGTCACCGGGCTGCGGCGGGCCGGCAAGACCGTCTTCGTCACCTCGCTGGTCGACAACCTGCTGAAGGCCGGGCGGCTTCCCTTCCTCGACGTGGTGTCCTCCGGCCGCTTCCAGGCCTCGCGCCTGCGCCCGCAGCCCGACGCCCAGGTTCCCCGCTTCGAGGTCGAGCAGCGGCTGGCCGAACTGGCCGGTCCGGCGCCCCACTGGCCGACCGAGACTAGGGGCATCAGCCAGCTCCGTCTGTCCATGCGCTACCGCCCGAACGCGATGCTGAAGCGTACGGTGCAGCCGGTCGCCACGCTGAATCTCGACATTGTGGACTATCCCGGCGAATGGCTGCTCGACCTGCCACTGCTCCACCAGTCCTTCGCGGAATGGAGCGCGCTCACCCTGGAGTTGGCCGGGCGTGCGCCGCGCGACGAGCTGTCGGTGTCCTGGCGCGGCTGGCTCGGCACCATCGACACGGCGGCCCCGGCGGAGGAGGAGCAGGCGCGGCGCGGCGCGGCGCTGTTCACCGACTACCTGCACGCCTGCCGCCGCTCCGACAATCTGCTGAGCCTGATCCAGCCGGGGCGCTTCGTCGAGCCGGGCGACATGGCGAACGCGCCGCTGCTGACCTTCTGCCCGTTGCCGGGTGACCGCCCGCGCCCGCGCGGCAGCCTGTGGGCGCTGATGGAGGATCGGTACGAGGCGTACAAGTCCAAGGTCGTTCGCCGCTTCTTCGCCGAGCATTTCGCCCGCCTCGACCGGCAGATCGTCCTCATCGACGTTCTCGGCGCGCTGAACTCCGGCCCGGCGGGCATGGCGGACATGAAGCGCGCCTTGGAACTGAGCCTGGAGCCCTTCCGCCATGGGTCCAGCAGTTGGCTGGACTGGCTGTTGGGCCGGAAGATCGACCGCGTGCTGTTCGCCGCGACCAAGGCCGACCATGTCGCCTCGCACCAGCACACCAGCCTGCGCCATCTGCTGGACCGGCTGGTGTCCGACGCCCGCGCCGGCATCCGCTTCGAAGGGGCGCAGGTGGAGACCATGGCCATCGCCGCCCTGAAATCCACTGAGACGGTGGTGACCGAGCATGAGGGACGGCAGTTGCGCTGCGTGCGCGGTGTGCCGCTCGGCCGCGACCGCCCGACCGTGCTGTTCCCCGGCGAGATTCCCGAGGACGCCGACTTCCCGCCGGGGCAGGAGCGGCCCTACAACTTCATGGCATTCCAGCCGCCCGCCGACCTCGCCCGCGAGGCGCGCGGCCTGCCGCACATCCGGCTGGATCAGGCTATGCAGTTCCTGCTGGGGGATTATCTGGAATGAGCGAGCGCACGCGCGACCGCCACTGGGTCCCGCCGATGGAGCTGGATCCCACCCGCGCCGCCGCCGTCCCCGCGGCGGAGGAGGAGGCGATCATCGCCGGCCCCCTGGCCGGTTCGGCGGCGGAGCGCCTTCCCACGCTGCTGGCGGAGGATCGGCCGCGCAGCCGGCTCGGCCGCTGGTTGGCCGGCTCGGTTGCCGCGCTGGTGCTGATCGCGCTGGGCTTCGACACCTGGGACCTGTTCAACCGCGCCTTCGCCACCAGCGCCGCGCTGGGCGTCCTGGTGGCCGCCGCCGTGACGGTGGCCGGCGGGGCAGCGCTGGCGATGCTGCTGCGCGAACTGCGCGCGCTGCGCCGCCTGCGCAAGATCGAGGAGTTGCGCGGCGAGGCCGGGCGCCTGTCCACCGAGATCGTGACCAAGGCCGGGGAGCCAGGCCACGCCGAGCGCTTTGCCGGGTCGCTGACCCGCCTCTATGACGGTCGTGCCGATCTGGCGTCCTCGCTGGAGCGGGTGCGCGACCATGTGACGGACGCCCACGACGATGCGGAGATCCTGCGCCTGCTCGACCGCGAGGTGATGGGGCCGCTGGACCGCCGCGCCTACCAGACCGTCCTGCGGGCGTCGCGCGACACGGCGGTGGCGACGGCGCTCAGCCCGGCGGCGGTCGTCGACCTCGCGGTGGTGCTGTGGCGCAACCTGAAGCTGGTGCGAGAGATCGCGGCGCTCTACGGCGCGCGGCCCGGCTATGTCGGATCGCTGCGGCTGTTGCGGCGGATGCTTGCCAACCTCGCCGTCGCCGGGGTGGCGGAAAGCGCCCATCACGTCGCCGTCGAGGCGCTGGGCGGCTCCATCGCCGCAGCCATCTCCACCCGCATGGGGCAGGGGGTGATCAACGGGCTGTTGACCGCGCGGGTCGGGCTGACCGCGATGCATCTGTGCCGCCCCATCGCCTTCGGGCCGGACAACCGCCCCAGCATGGGCCAGATCCGCAAGGAACTGCTGTCCCTGCCGAAGCAGGTTCTGTAGCCGCTCACACCGTAGGGAAGGGCAGGCCGTGCCGGGGATGGGCGCGGTCGTGGATCAGGGCGCGGTCGCGGATCATCGGCCAGACGATGCGGCGCAGGAAGCGATGGTCCTGCGCACGGTCGGCCTCTGCGGCGGCGTGGCGCTCGGCCAGCGGCAGCAGGTCGGGCAGCAGTCCGGCGATGCCGCCCCAGTGACCGCCTGACATAACCTCCGTGTGCAGAACCCCGTCGCGCAGGACGTGGAAGGGCCGGTCGGAGGCGACCCAGGCATCGACGGCGGCCCTTCCGTCGGTGGATGGCAGTGTGTCCCAATCGCGGCAGAGGAAGCGCGCCACGGTGGGGTCGTCGGCGGCGGTCAGGCGCCAATAGGGTCCGCCGGTCGACGCGTCTGAGGCCAATGCCACGAGGTCCGCCCCCGCCGCGGCCAGCGCGGCCATCCGGTCGGCGGCAAGGGTACCGTCGTGATGAACCCGGCAGATCCAACCCGGATAGAGCGCCACGGTCTGCCGCAAAATCTCCGCCGGGTCGTGGATATTGGCGGGTTGGCCGCTCCACAGGCTGAAGGCGATGACGTTGTGCCGCCGCGCCTCGGCCCCGCGTGGCCGAGCGGGCAACGGGGGCAGGGCAGGTGCCGTGTCGATGGCCGTCCGGTCCTTCAGTTCCAGCGCTTGGTCGCCCCAGGCGGCGGCCTCGTCCTCCCGACCGAGGAAAGCGAGGGCGACGACCAACCGGTCGATGGCGTCGAGATGACGTGGATCCAGGCGCGCGGCCCGTTCCAGCGCACGGGCGGAGTCCTCAAGCCGGTGCACGACACCTAGCGCAACCCCCAGATTGAAGGCGGCGGACGGAAAATCCGGCGTGATGGCCAGGGCGTTGCGGTAGGCGAAGGTGGAGTCTTCCCGCAGTCCCATCGCGAACAGCGCGTTGCCGTAGAGAAAGGCGACGTCGGCGTCCAGCGGCAGCAATTCCGCGGCCCGGGCCAGCGGGCGGAGGGACTCGGTTCCGCGCCCCTGCTCCACCAGCAGGCGGCCTTCCTCGTGCCGCAGCGCGCCCAAGCGTTCCACCGCGATGGTGAGGGTGGGGGCGGAGGCGACGGCGCGCTCCAGGGCGGTGACGGCCCCGGCGGAGCGGCCCAGGGCACGCAGGGCGTTTGCCATGTCGGTCCAGGCTTCCGCGAAATCGGGCTGGAGGGCGACGGCGCGCCGGTAATCCTCCACCGCCGCCTCCGGTTGTCCGGAGGAGCGGCGGATGTTGCCGTTGTTGGCGTGCATGTCCGCCGCCTCGGGCCGCTGGGCGATGGCGCGGGCGATGAGTTGCAGGCCAAGGGCCTGCTCCCCCACCTGCCCGGCCAGGACACCAAGGAAATGCAGCGCGTCCGGCTGATCCGGGTCCACATCCAGGATGCGGTGGTAGAGCTGTTGGGCCTCGGCCAGCCGACCTGCCAGATGGTGGTCCAGGGCGAGCGTCAGCGCTTCCGCGATCGTAGCCATGCATACAGGCTTAAGCGCCCCGGCGCCCCTCCGCAAGCATCACGGCTGTGAGAAGGGTGGGTGGCGGTTCCTATGGTCCTGGAATGCGAAGCTTTGGTACCGGAAACAGCCTATGGGACTTCGTCCTTTGGCATAGCCGGAAAAAAGGTGAACGAACCCTTTACAATGCACGAGTGCGGCTGCAATATATGATCTGGATTGTCCAATCATCGGTGTAATGTCATGAACGTGGCCATCGCCACCGCAACGGCTGCAAGGCCGTTGGCCTTCATGACGGCCCGCAACAGCGATGCTGTTGAAACCGGGGCCGACACCGGGACTCCGCCCGCAAAGGACCCCGTGACCGGGCAGTCCGAACCCCTCTCCGCCCGCTACACGAAGACCGCCTACCGTTACGATGCCGACGCGTCGCGGCTGGTTCTGCTGTTCCGCAGCCCGGAAGACGGCGCGACCCTCGACCAGATACCGACCGAGGCGGCTCTGCGGCAGTACCGTGAAGCGCAGAAGGACCGGAAAAGCGGCAAGGCGTCGCTCGAGCTTCTGGTTGGCGGCTCGGACGGGCAGGACCAGCCGAACGGCGCCGGCCAGAGCGGGACCTCCGCCAACGGTTCCCCTGTGCAGCGATGGGCCTTGGGTCAGTCCGGGACCGGCGGGGGCCGCTCCGGCCCGTCACAGGGGACTTCCGCGCACATGTCGCCGGTGGTAGCCTCGACACCGATGGTGGCCCATGCGGCGGCCGCTCCCTCGGCAGGGGCCGGTTCCTTCAACGTGGTCATCTGACCGACGCCGCGCGGACCGCAAGGCGTCGGCCGTCTGTTTCCTTTGGCCGTCTGTTTCCTTTAAAGGCATCCTCCGATGGCTCTCGATATTTCCTCCTCCACCCTGGGTGCTGCGGTCGGTTTGCGGCAGGCGCAGGGACAGATGGACTTCGGCGTGAAGACGCTGAACCAGACCGCACAACAGCAGGATCAAGCGATCGCCACGTTGCTTCAGGGCGGTTCGGATGGATCCTCGTCCGGCGGCAACGTCACGGCCACGCGCGGGCAGAATCTGAACATCGTCGTGTAAGCGGTTGATCTATCAGGCTTGATCGCGCACGTCATGCGACGGCCATAAAAAAAGCCCCTCTCGCTGGAGAGGGGCTTCGTGCGTTCCGGAGGGCCGCTTACTTCAGCTCGTCGAAGGTCTCGATGATGTGGCTGACGATGCCGTATTCGCGGGCCTCGTCGGCCAGCATCCAATAGTTCCGGTCGGTGTCCTTGGAAACCTTCTCCACCGGCTGGCCGGTTTCGCGCGCGATGATGCGGTTCAGACGCTCACGCATGCGGATGATTTCCTTCGCCTCGATGGCGATGTCCGTCGCCCGGCCACCGGTGCCGCCCAGCGGCTGGTGGATCAGGAAGCGGGTGTTCGGCAGGCAGTAGCGGTCTTCCTTATTCGCGGCCAGGAAGATGTGGCAGCCGGCGCTGGCGACCCAGCCGGTGCCCAGCATCTTCACGCGCGGCTTCACGAAGCGGATCATGTCGTGAATGGTGTCGCCCGCCTCGACGTGGCCGCCGGGGGAGTTCACCACGACCGTGATGTCATCGTTGCTTTCGTGGGCCAGAGCCAGCAGCTGGGCCGAGACGGCCTGCGCCAGCTTCATGTCGATCTGCCCGAAGATCAGCACCGTGCGCGCCTTGAACAGGTTCGACTGCACGGCAGCGAACGGCGGCGGGGCGCTTTCCTTCGACTTCTCGTCCGGCTCCTGCTCGGGTTCGTCGTCGAAGCGGGTGTATCCGTCTTGCGCCATCGTTTTTGAACTCCCTGAGGTCGGCGTGTCTACCGGGGGGGCTTTGGCTTGCGGGGGCCTGGGATGTCGGATGGGGACCGAACCACGCCACTCGTTTCTCCACATAGCCCGTATCGGTTCCTTGTTCAACGGGCCGCGACGCCAAATCCCACCCCGGCGCCGTCATAGTCGCGCTCAGGCTAGCCGCATCGGTGCGGATCGCCCCTTGCCGACCATCGCGAAGGAGAGGCACACTGCCCCCTGCACAATCGGGGGGCGGTGCATGGAAGGGGGCATCGGGGGCGGCGTCTCGGTCATCATTCCAGCCTACCGGGCGCAGAGCACCATTGCCCGCGCCGTGTCCAGCCTGTTGGCGCAGAGCTTTCCCCACTGGGAGGCGGTGGTGGTCAGCGACGACGGCACCGACTACCGCGCTATTCTGGAAACCGCCGGCATCGCCGACTCGCGCCTGACCTTCACCGGGACCGGCCGCGTCGGGTCCGGCGCCCCGGCGGCGCGCAACGCCGGGCTGCGGTGCGCCAGTCTGCCGCTGATCGCCCCGCTGGACGCCGACGATCGGTTCGAGCCGGACCGGCTGGCGCGGATCGCCCCTCTGGCGGCGGTGCAGGGGGCTGCGGCGGACAATGTGGCGGTGGTGCGCGACGGCGACGGCTCGCCGCTCTCCACCCTGTTCCCGTCCGGCACCGGGACTGCCACGCTGGACGCGGCGGGCTTCCTGGAAACCTCCGTCCCGATGTTCTTCGTGGTCCGTCGCGACCTCGTCCCCGGCTGGGAGGAGGGTGTCGATTTCTGCGACGACGTGGTCTTCAACGTCCAGGTCCTCGACCGGCTGGGCCGCCTGCCGCTGGTGCTGGAACCGCTGTACGAATACCGGCAGCGGGAGGGGTCGATCACCTGCTCCGCCGACAGCGGCACGCGGGCGGACTTTTGCTACCGCCATGTCCTGGACCGGTTGGAAGGCGACGGGCTACGGATCACCGACGCTGCGCTTCGCCGCCGCTTCGCCGCGGCCCTGGAGGCCAAGCGTGCCCTGAATGCCGCCTACATGGCCGCGTACGCCGTCGGGCGCTGCGCCAATTTTCAGGAGTTCCTGGCCTTGCGGGAAAACTCCCTACCGGGATAGTCGCCGATCACGCTCAGATGCGTCACCACCGTGCCATCCGGCCAGAATTGATGAAGAGCGAGCGCGGACGGCTCCTCTGTCCAGCGGTAGGGCGGCTCCGGCGCCAGATCCAGCGCGATCTGGTAGGCCACGGACGGGGCGACGTAACCATGCGCCCCGTTCCACGCGACCGCGGTCTGGCGGTGGGTGTGGCCGCACAGGACGGCCCGGACGTTCGGGCGGCTCCTCACCAGCCGCCCCAACTCCTCCGCGCCCTCCAGGCAGCGCAGCGTGTCCAGGAAGGCCAGCCCGGTATCGAAGGGCGGGTGGTGCAGCGCCAGCGCCGTCGGCCGCTCCGGCTGCTCGGACAGACGCTCCGCCAGCCAGGACAGCCGGTCGGCGCACAGGCCGCCCACTGCCGAACCGGGGACGACCGAATCGAGCATCAGGATGCGGACCGGAAACTCTTCCACCGCGTGGTGAAGGAAGGGGCCATCCATGGGCATCCAGCCCGTACCGGCGAAAGTCCGGCGCAGTTCCTCGCGGTCGTCGTGATTGCCTGGCAGCACGCGCAAAGGAATGGAGAGCGGTTCCAGCAGGGCGAACAGCGCCTCGTACTCGCCGGGCTTCGGCCCATTGACGAGGTCGCCGGTGATGAGGACGAGGTCCGGGCGCGGCACCAGAGCGTTCAAGTGGGCCACCGCGGCGGCGAGGCGGGCGTTCGTGTCGTAGGCGGTGGTCGGGGCGATGCCGGGGGCCGTCACATGCAGGTCGGACATCTGGGCGATCAGCATCGGGCACCCCTTGGAACGCGAGGGTCGGAGGACCAAGGATTGTCACATCGCCGATTTCCTGGACGTGTTCAAGAGTCCAACCGGAGCAAAACTTCCTTTACGCTTCCATGACAGGCTGAGTCATCGGCCGAACGACAGTCCTGCCGCCACTGCATCGGATCGGGGAATGAGCGCGTCCACCTCCGCCTGTCTGCTCGCACGATTGCTGGCGTCCGGGAAGTTCTGGTTGAAGCGCGCCCGCATCGAATCCCCGGACCTCGGCGAGGGAGCCCCGCCACCCGGCCCGGATGGCGCCCTGCTGGCCGATCTTCGCATCGAAGGCGATCGGATTCGTGCGGTTCTACCGGCGGGCGAGGCGCCCTGCTGCGCTCCCGGCCTCTGCCTCGACGGTGCGCCGGTACGTCCGCGCGGTGGCTGCACCACGGTTGGTCCTGGTCAACCCGCTGATTTGACGGTGATTTTTCCCGATGGCGCGCGGTTGGAGATGGAGAAAGGCCGGGTTGTGCAAGCCGATCCGCCGCCGTCGCGCGTGTGAACCCTTGCAACCGTCTCGACTCCGGAACTGAACTGAACGATATAGTTCAGTTTACCGCCCGCCCCTCACAGCGGCCCGGTTGACACGAAACGCCCCGCGCGCCCGCCCGGCGGGCCGGCGGGCCTGTGCGGGTTCCGTATCCATGCGCCACACGCTTCGCATCGTCGCCCTTCTGGTTCTGGTCGCGCTCGGCGGCGGCGCCTACTGGTACTTCGTCAAGCAGGGCGGGACCATCAACACGCTGCTCGCCGGGAAGGTTCCGTCCCCCGGCGGTGCTTCGGCCTCCGGCCCGGCGGCGGGCGGACCGCCGGGTGGTGCGCCGCCGATGCCGGTGGAGGCCCTGCCGGTCAAGGTCGGCACCGTGTCGCGTCAGGTCACCGCGGTCGGCTCGCTGCTGTCCAGCGAATCGGTGGTCATCCGGCCCGAGGTGGCGGGCAAGGTCTCCGAGATCGCCTTTCTGGAGGGGCAGGCGGTGAAGAAAGGGGCGGTGCTGATCCGGCTGGACGATTCCATCGCCCGCGCCACGCTGGCCCAGGCGCAGGCGAGCATCGCCTTCTCCCGCGCCGAACTGGCCCGCGCCGAGGAGCTGTACCGCCAGCGCACCGGCCCCGCCCGCAACCGCGAGCAGGCGCTCGCCAAGCTCCAGTCCGACGAGGCGGCGGTGCAACTCGCCAAGGCGCAGCTGGAGAAGCTGACCTTGACAGCGCCCTTCGACGGCGTGCTGGGCCTGCGCAAGGTCTCGGTGGGTGACGTGGTGGCGGCGGGCAAGGACATCGTGAACCTGGAAGCCATCGAGATCCTGAAGCTCGATTTCCGGGTGCCGGAGCTGTATCTGCCGACCGTCCGCACCGGCCAGACCCTGAAGGTCGCCGTGGATTCCTTCGGCGGGCGGACCTTCGACGGCACGGTCTACGCCATCGATCCGCTGGTCGACGTGAACGGCCGCGCCGTGGTGATCCGCGCCCGCATCCCCAACACCGACGGCGCGCTGCGCCCCGGCCTGTTCGCTCGGGTGGCCCTGACGCTGGACCAGAATCCGAACGCCGTGCTGGTGCCCGAGCAGGCGGTCAGCGCCTTCGGCAACAAGCAATTCGTCTTCAAGGTGGTGGAGGGCAAGGCGGTGCAGACCACGGTCACGCTGGGCGAGCGCCGCAACGCCGAGGTGGAGATCACCGCCGGCCTGCAGCCCGGCGACGTGGTGGTGACCGCCGGCCAACTGAAGATCCGCGACGGCGCCCCGGTGATGGTCGTGAACAACAAGCCGGCGGGGAGCTGAGCCGATGGTCCTCTCCGACATCTCCATCCGCCGGCCCGTCCTGGCGACGGTCATGAGCCTCGCGCTCATGCTGATCGGCATCGTGTCGTACCAGCGCCTGTCGGTGCGCGAGTACCCGAAGATCGACGAACCCGTCGTCACGGTGGAAACCACCTACAAGGGCGCGTCGGCCGAGATCATCGAAAGCCAGGTCACCCAGATCCTGGAGGACTCGCTGTCGGGCATCGAGGGCATCGATGTGATGTCCTCGATCAGCCGCGCCGAGAAGAGCCAGATCACCCTGCGCTTCCGCCTGGACCGCAATGTGGACACGGCGGCGAGCGATGTGCGCGACCGCGTCGGCCGCGTGCGCGCCCAGCTTCCCAACGAGATCGACGAACCGGTCATCGCGAAGGTGGAGGCCGACGCGCAGCCGATCATCTATCTGGCCTTCTCCTCCGACCGCCATTCGCCGCTGGACGTGACGGACTTCGCCGACCGCTACGTCAAGGACCGGCTGCAGAATCTGCCCGGCGTCGCCCAGGTGCGAATCTTCGGTGAGCGGCGCTTCGCCATGCGGCTGTGGCTCGACCCGCAGCGCATGGCCGCCTACCGCGTCACCCCGCAGGACGTCGAGAACGCGCTGCGCAAGCAGAACGTCGAGATTCCCGCGGGCCGAGTCGAGAGCAAGGCGCGGGAGTTCACCGTCGTCTCCGAGACCGACCTGCGCACGCCGGAGGAGTTCGACCGTATCATCCTGCGCGACGACGGCGGCTATCTGGTCCGGCTGAAGGACGTCGGCCGGGCCGAGCTGGGCGCGCGGGACGAACGGGTCAGCGCCCGCTTCAACGGGCGCGGCGCCGTCGCCATCGGCGTGGTGAAGCAGTCCACCGCCAACCCGCTGGACGTGTCTAAGGCGGTGAACGAAGCGCTGCCGAAGATCCGCGCCGCCCTGCCCGACGGCATGGGGGTGGATGTCGGCTACGACAGCTCCGTCTTCATCGCCAAGTCCATCGACGCGGTGTTCAGCACGATCTTCGAGGCCATCGTCCTGGTCGTTCTGGTCATCTTCGTGTTCCTGCGCAGCTTCCGCGCCACGCTGGTGCCGCTGGTGACCATCCCGGTGTCGCTGATCGGCGGCTTCGCGCTGATGTACGCCTTCGGCTTCTCGGTCAACACGCTGACTCTGCTGTCCATGGTGCTGGCCATCGGCCTCGTCGTGGACGACGCCATCGTGATGCTGGAGAACATCTACCGCCACATCGAGGAGGGCGTGCCGCCCTTCCAGGCGGCCTTGCAGGGATCGAAGGAGATCGGCTTCGCGGTCATCGCGATGACCATCACGCTGGCCGCGGTCTACGCGCCCATCGGCTTCATGACCGGCCGCACCGGCCGCCTCTTCTCCGAATTCGCCCTGACCCTGGCGGGGGCGGTGATCGTCTCGGGCTTCGTCGCCCTGACCCTGTCGCCGATGATGTGTTCCAAGCTGTTGAAGCACCAGACCAAGCACAACGCGCTCTACAACGCCATCGAGCGGCTGCTGAACGGGCTGACCAACGGCTACCGGTCCATTCTCCGCGTGTCGCTGAAGGCGCGCCCGCTGGTGCTGCTGGTCGGCGCGGTGGTGGCGGGGCTCAGCTACACGCTGTTCACCGGGCTGAAGTCGGAACTGGCCCCGGTCGAGGACCGCGGCACCATCGTCGGCATCGCCATCGCGCCGGAGGGCTCGACGCTCGACTACACGGAAAGCTACGCCAAGCGGATGGAGGACCTGTTCCGCCAGATCCCCATTGTCGAGAAGTTCTTCGTCGTGGTCGGCTTCCCGGTGGTCAACCAGGGAATCTCCTTCGTCCGCCTAATCGACTGGGACGAGCGCGACGTGAAGCAGCAGGCAATTACCGCCCAACTCTTCCCCAAGATGTTCGGCATCCCCGGCATCCTGGCCTTCGTCACCAACCCGCCGTCGCTGGGCCAGAGCCCGGTGGACAAGCCGGTCAACTTCGTCATCCAAAGCTCGCTGCCCTACGACGAGCTTCAGAAGATGGTGGACGGGCTGATGGCGGAGGCGCGGAAGTTCCCCGGTCTGACCAACCTCGATACCGACCTGAAGCTGAACAAGCCGGAGCTGCGCATCACCATCGACCGCGACAAGGCCGCCGACCTCGGGGTGGATGTGGAGACGGTGGGCCGCACCCTGGAAACCCTTCTGGGCGGGCGGCAGGTCACCCGCTTCAAGAAGGAGGGCAAGCAGTACGACGTGGTGGTCCAGGTCGGCGACGTCGACCGCCGCAACCCGGACGACATCGCTTCCATTTACGTCCGCGGCACGCCGACCATGGCGGCGGAAGCGGGCGTCGCCACCAACACCGGGGCGATGATCTCGCTCGCCAACCTCGTCCACATCGAAGAGCGGGTGGCGCCCAAGGAGCTGAACCACTTCAACAAGCTGCGCTCCGTCACCATCACCGCCACCCTGGCGCCGGGCACCTCGCTGGGCGAGGCGCTGGGCTATCTCCAGGATGCTGCGAACCGCGTGCTGCCGGCCACCGCCCAGACCGACTATGCCGGGCAGAGCCGCGAGTTCCGGGAATCGGCGACGGGCCTGTACTTCGTCTTCATCCTGGCTCTGGCCTTCATTTATCTGGTGCTGGCGGCACAGTTCGAGAGCTTCATCGACCCCTTCGTGATCATGCTGACGGTGCCGCTGTCGATGACCGGCGCGCTGGCCGCGCTGCATTTCACCGGCGGGACGATGAACGTCTACAGCCAGATCGGGTTGGTGACGCTCGTCGGCCTCATCACCAAGCATGGCATCCTGATCGTGGAGTTCGCCAACCAGCTCCAGCGCGAGGGGGTGGACATCCGCAAGGCGGTGGAGGAAGCCGCCGTGCTGCGCCTGCGCCCGATCCTGATGACCACGGGCGCCATGGTGTTGGGCGCCGTTCCGCTCGCCAACGCCCATGGGGCGGGTGCGGAGAGCCGGCAGGCCATCGGCGCGGTGATCGTCGGCGGCATGCTGCTGGGCACCTTCCTGACGCTGTTCGTGGTGCCGACCGTCTACAGCTACATCGCGAAGAAGAAGCCCTTTCCGGCGGTGGACGGCTCCGCCAGCCACCCCACGGGCGCACACCCGCAGCCGGCGGAGTAATCGCTGGCCGTAGATAGGATCTGAGACGGAGGGTGAAAAAGAAAACGGGGTGTCCGGATCAGGGCGCCCCGTTTTCCTCCAGCGGTTCCACATCGACGCTGACGGACAGCGTGTGGCCGGCGGCCCCCATCAGGACGCCGCGGGCGGGGCTGACGTCGTCGTAGTCGCGGCCCCAGGCGATGGTGATGAAGTCCTGGTCGGCGCGGCGCGCGTTGGTCGGGCAGACGTCGATCCAGCCGGCCTCGGCGCCGCACCAGACGGACGCCCAGGCGTGGCTGACGTCGGCGCCGACCAGACGCGGCCGGCCCGGCGGGGGCAGCGTACGCAGATAGCCCGAGACGTAGCGGGCCGGCAGACCCATGGCGCGCACGCAGCCAACCACGATGTGGGCGAAGTCCTGGCAGACGCCGCGGCGGTGCCGCATCACCTCGGCCATCGGGGTGGCGATCGTCGTCGCGGTGGGGTCGAAGGTGAAGTCGTCGTGGATGCGCCGCATCAGGTCCAACGCGGCTTCCGCCGCCGGGCGGCCGGGCGTGAAGGACTGCGCGGCGTAGTCGTGCAGCGTCGGGCTGGCCGCCACCAGCGTGCTGTCGAAACGGTACTGGACGACCTCCGCACCGTCGTCCGGGCCGGTCAGGCCGCCCAACGAATCGCGCACATGTTCCCAGGATGGGGTAAACGCGGCGTCCAGCGTCGGGGGCGGGCCGACCTCCACCTCGCTCTCCGCGGTGACGACCAGTTGCCGGTGCGGTTCCTGCATCGCGACGTAAGTGACGGTGTTGCCGAAATAGTCGGTGTGGGACGACTGCACCGCCGGCGCCGGCAGGATGGTCAGCGCGCTCTGGTGGACGCGCTGGCGCGGGTGCGGGCGGGCCGTCAGGTGCAGCAGATGGTGCGACACCGACACGTCCTCGCCATAGTCGTAGCGGGTCGTGTGGCGCACGCGGAAGCGAACGCCGAAACGGTCACCGGAGTGCTCGTCAGCGGGGGCCGCGCCGGTCATGGTCGGGGAGAGGTCAGGCCGGTCGGGCAAAGGCATGGCTGAAATAGGCGTGGGTCAGGAGGTTGGAGATCTCAGGCAAAGACAGGGCGAGCGAGTCCAGCAGCGTGTGCAGGGCCGTGCCCGAGTCCAGAGCCTCCGGCGCGCGCAGCGAGGCGCGGGCGGCGCCGAGGATCGAGCGGGCCGAGGCGGCCGTGTCGCCCGGCACGGCCTGCGAACCGCTGGGCAGGGCCGTTACATGGCGCTCCAGCGCCGCCAATTGGAAATCCAGGGCGCGCGGGTTCGAATCGTCGGCCAGCAGCAACTCAAGAACCGGGCGGCGGCGCACGCTGGTCAGGTAACGGGACCGGTAGGTCATCACGCTTTCCCCCAGCTCCAGCAGCACGCTCAGCGTCGCCACCTGTACCGGCTCGTCCTGGCGGTCGAGTGTGTGGACCTGGATGCCGCGCATCACCGAAATGATGTGGAGCGCCCGCTCCATGCGCCGTCCGATGTCGAGGAAGCGCCAGCCCTGGCCGCGGGTCATGCTCTCCTGCTCCAGCCCGGCGATGGCGGCGAGGCTGGTCATCAGGTCGTCCAGCCGCAGCAGCATGGCGGCGGCGTCGAGCTTGTGCACGGGCGGCTGGCTCTGCCGCTCCAGCATCGTGACCACCCGCCACATGTCGAGCGACAGGCGGTCGCGCACAGAATAGGCGGTGCGGTGCACCCGCTGCACCTGGGCGCGCAGGCTGTTGGGATGGTCCGGGTCGACGACGGAGCTGTAGAGCGCCGTCCGCAGTGCCCGCCCGCCGCCGAGTGCCGTGACGCGCGTCAGGTCCCAGGGGATCATGCCCTCCCAGGCCATCAGGTGGAGCAGCGGGCGGAGTTGCAGCGACGCGCCCGGCACGTTGCCGTCGGTCAGGCGTGAGTGGGTGGAACGCAGCAGGCGCACCGTGCCTTCCGACCGCTCCGCGTAGCGGCCCAACCAATAGAGGCTGTCGGCCACCCGGCTGGGCAGGTCGGCGGAGGCCGCCTTGGGCGCCGGTTGCAACTCCTGGGCTGGCTGCGGGCGCGGGGTCGCCGGTGCAGCCTCGGCCCGGCGTCCGGACAGGATCCAAGTGTCCTTGCTGCCGCCGCCCCGCTGCATGGAGACGACCAGCTTCCCGGATTCGGTGGACACGCGGGTCAGGCCGCCGGGCATGACGGTGTAGCTACCGTCCGGGCGGGCGCAGAGGAAGACACGCAGCACCAGCGGGCGCGGCTGCAGCCGCCCGCCCTGCCAGACCGGTGCCGTGGACAGGGCCAGCCGTTCCTGCGCGACGTAGCACCAGGGGCGGGCCTTGATGCGTTCCACCAGGGCGGCGCGCTCCCCCGCCGACAGGTCGGCGCCGAAGATCGGCTCGAAGGACAGGGACGGGAAAGCCGGCTTCACCACCAGCCCTTCCAGATGCTCGATGACGTAGGCGCGCTCGTCGTCGTTGCCGCACCACCAGACGGCGACGCCGGGCATCTTCAGCTCCTCGCCCAGCAGATGGCGGCAGAGCATGGGCAGCGACGACTTGACCGCCATGGATTCCATGAAGCCGGAGCCGAGCGCGTTCGCCACCACGACGTTGCCGGCGCGCACCGCCTCGATCAGACCCGCCACACCCAGCGAACTGTCGGCGCGCAGCTCCAGCGGGTCGGCGAAGTCAGCGTCCAGGCGGCGCAGGATGACGTCCACCGGCTCCAGCCCCGACAGGGTCTTCAGATAGACCTGACGGTCGCGCACGGTCAGGTCGGCCCCCTCCACCAGCGTGATGCCGAGGTAGCGGGCGAGATAGACGTGCTCGAAATAGGTTTCGTTGTAGGGGCCGGGCGTCAGAAGGACGATCCGCGGCTGGTCGCGGCGCGGGCTCAGCGACAGCAGCGTTTCCTTGTACGCCTCGAAGAAGGGCGACAGATGCTCCACCTGGCAGTGGCGGAAGCTGTCCGGCAGGACCTTCGCCAGCACAGCCCGGTTTTCCAGCGCGTAGCCGCTGCCGCTCGGCGCCTGGGTGCGGTCGGACAGCACCCACCAGCGCCCATCCGGCGCGCGGGCGAGGTCCGCCGCGTAGAAATGCAGGTGGATGTCGTTCGGCACCGGAATGCCGTGCACGGCGCGGCGGAATCCAGGGTCGGCGTGGATCACAGACGGGGACAGCCGCCCGCTGCGCGTCAGGGTCTGCGGCCCGTAGATGTCGGCCAGCACCGCGTTCAGCAGCGTGGCGCGCTGGATCAGCCCCGATTCGACCGCCTTCCACTCATGGGAGGGGATCAGCAGCGGCACCATGTCGAGCGGCCAGGGCCGCTCCATCCCCTTGGGGTCGCCGTAGATGTTGTAGGTGACGCCGTTCTGGTGGAGCAAGCGCCGCGCCTCCTCCCACCGCTCGGCCATCAGCTCCGGGTCGAGGGGGCCCAGCGTGCCCATGAAGGTCTGCCAGTGCGGGCGCAGGCGGCCCTGCCCGGTGACCATCTCGTCATAGACCTCGCCGCGGCCATAGCCCATGGCGTCGGCCTCGCCGAACAGCGACCCCTGAAGGAACGGAACCGGACGCAGCCCCGGAGGAGGGGGCGCGCTGGGGTCAAGAAAGGGCGAGTCGCGGTCGGCCAAGGTTCGGATCGTACGTTCACGGCGGTGCAATGCGCGGCAAGTGTGAACGCCCGGTCCCGCCGATGCAAGCGGCGCATCGGCGTCCCCCGGCCGAAAGGCGTATTCCGGCCGGGGGAGCTGAGGGCCGATCAGCCTCGCCGCAGGTCCAGAGTCATCGGGAACTGCGGGTTGCGCTCCTCCGCCGGTGTCTCCATCGGGCCGGGGGTGTGGCCGAAGGGGAAGAAGCGGGCGAGGCGCCGCCCCTCCGCCTCGTTGGCGTTGACCGGGAAGGTGTCGTAGTTGCGCCCACCCGGATGCATGACGTGGTAGGTGCAGCCGCCGATGGAGCGGCCCGCCCACAGGTCCAGGATGTCGAAGACCAGTGGCGTGTGCACCGGGATCGTCGGGTGCAGGCAGGAGGGCGGCTGCCACGCCCGGTACCGCACGCCGGCCACGAATTCGCCTTCCGTCCCGGTGGGGATCAGCGGTACGCGGCGGCCGTTGCAGGTGATGGCGTAGCGCGCGTCAGTCAGGCCGGCGACCCGCACCTGCACCCGCTCGACCGAGCTGTCGACGTAGCGCACGGTGCCGCCGCCGCCCGGCTCCTCGCCCAGGACGTTCCACGGCTCCAGCGCCATGCGCAGTTCCAGAGAGATGCCGCGCTGGTTGACGTGGCCGTAGACCGGGAAGCGGAAGTTCATGTGCGGGTCGAACCAGCGCTCCTCAATGGGATAGCCGTGGTCGCGCAGGTCGCCGACGACGTCCGCCAGATCCTGCTGCACGAAGTAGGGCAGCATGAAGCGGTCGTGCAGCTCTGTTCCCCAGCGCACCAGCTTGCCCTTGTATGGCGCCTTCCAGAAGCGCGCGACCAGGGCGCGCAGCAGAAGCTGCTGGGTCAGGCTCATCTCCGCGTGGGGCGGCATCTCGAAGGCGCGGAACTCGACCAGCCCGAGCCGTCCGGTGGAGCTGTCCGGCGAATAGAGCTTGTCGATGCAGAACTCCGCCCGGTGGGTGTTGCCCTGCACGTCGGTCAGCAGGTTGCGCAGCACGCGGTCGACCATCCAGGGCGGGCAATCGCCCGTCGCGGCGGCCTTGTCGATCTGGTTGAAGGCGATTTCCAGCTCGTAGAGCGCGTCGTCGCGGGCCTCGTCCACGCGCGGCGCCTGGCTGGTCGGGCCGATGAACATGCCGGAGAAGGCGTAGGACAGCGACGGGTGGTTCTGCCAGAAGGCGATCAGGCTGCGCAGCATGTCGGGTCGCCGCAGGAACGGGCTGTCCGCCGCGGTGGCCCCGCCCATCACCACATGGTTGCCGCCGCCGGTGCCGCAGTGGCGCCCGTCGATCATGAACTTCTCCGCACCCAGCCGCGACTGGCGGGCGTCCTCATAAAGTTCCAGCGTGTTGCGGACCAGCTCGTCCCAACTGTGGGAGGGGTGGATGTTCACCTCGATCACGCCGGGGTCGGGCGTGACCGCCAGCGAGTTCAGGCGCGGGTCCTTCGGCGGCTGGTAACCCTCGATCACCACCGGCATGTCCAGTTCGAGCGCCGTCGCCTCGATCTCCGCCAGCATCGCCAGATAGTCCTCCAGCGTGTTCATCGGCGGCAGGAAGAGGTGGATGCGCCCGTTGCGCGCCTCGCAGGTCAGGGCGGTGCGGACCACCCACCAGGCGGACTTGCCGTGCTCCGGCATCTCGCTGCGCACTTCGGCCATGGCGCGCTGGACGCGCTCGTTCCGTCGGGAGGCGTCCTGTCGTTCGGCCACCTCGCGAAGGGCGTGCTGGCGCAGCGGCACCCGGTTCGGCGGCAGCGGCGCCCGCTCCTCGAACGGGTCGGTCTCCCAGGAGTAGGGATAGTCCTGCGGCGCCACCCAGGGCAGTGAGCCGAGCGGCAGGCGGAAGCCGACCGGGCTGTCGCCCGGCATCAGCAGCAGCCGCTCCTGGCGCAGCGGCCACGCGCTGGACAGCCACACTGGTCCCTGCTGGGTCACCTTGCGGTTGATCGGCAGGGCGAAGCCTACCGGCTCGTTCAGGCCACGGGTGAAGACGTGGGCGAGGCGCGCGCGCTCCTCCTTGTCCTCCAGCCTGCTGTCCAGTGGATCGACGTTGACCGGCAGCAGCGATTCGCGGCGCAGATAGTGCCAGGGGTCCTCGTAGGCGGCGAGCACCAGCGCCGGATCCAGCCCCAGCTTCTTGGCCAGCGTGACCAGGAAGGCGCCAGCGTCCTCCGCGGTGTGGCCGTAGTCGGTGTCCTCGCGGGCCAGCAGGTCGCTGTTCGTCCACAGCGCCTCGCCGTCACGGCGCCAGTAGACGGTCATCGCCCAGCGCGGCAGCGATTCGCCGGGGTACCATTTGCCTTGGCCGAAATGCAGCAGCCCGCCCGGCGCGAAGCGGTTGGCCAGCCGGTGCACGAGGTCGGCGGCCATCTTGCGCTTGTTGGGGCCGAGCGCCGTGGTGTTCCACTCCGCCCCGTCCATGTCGTCGATGGAGACGAAGGTCGGCTCGCCGCCCATGGTCAGGCGCACGTCGCCGGCGGTCAGCTCCTCGTCGATGCGGTGGCCCAGCGCCTCGATCCCCGCCCATTGCCGGGGCGTGTAGGGCTTGGTGACGCGCGGCGCCTCGTAGATGCGGGTGACGGACATCTCGTGCCCGAACTCCACCTCGCACTCGTCGATGAGGCCGGAGATGGGAGCGGCGGACGAGGCGTCGGGCGTGCAGGCCAGCGGGATGTGCCCCTCGCCGGCCAGCAGGCCCGAGGTGGGGTCGAGGCCAACCCAACCGGCGCCAGGCAGGAACACCTCGGTCCAGGCGTGCAGGTCGGTGAAATCCTCCTCGGGGCCGGACGGGCCGTCGAGCGCCTTCTGGTCGGCGGTGAGCTGGATCAGGTAACCGGAGACGAAACGCGCGGCGAGACCGAGGTTGCGCAGGATCTGCACCAGCAGCCACGCCGAATCGCGGCAGGACCCGGTGCGCTTGCCCAGCGTCTCCTCGCAGGTCTGGATGCCGGGCTCCAGGCGGATGACGTAGCCGATGTCCTTCTGGAGGCGCTGGTTGATGTCCACCAGGAAGTTGATGGACGCCGCCGGCTCCCGCGAGATGCCGGTCATGTAGTCGGCCAGCAGCGGCCCCGGCTCCTCGACCTCCAGATAGGGGCGCAGCTCGCGCTCCAGCCAGGGCTCGTAGGCGAAGGGGATGGTCTGGGCCTTCTCCTCCAGGAAGAAGTCGAAGGGGTTGATCGCCGCGATCTCCGCGACGAGATCGACCTCGATCACGAACTCGCGGGTCTTCTCCGGGAAGACGAAACGGGCCTGATAGTTGGACTGGGGGTCCTGCTGCCAGTTCAGGAAGTGATGCTTCGGGGTGACGCGCAGCGAATAGCTGAGGATCGGGGTGCGACAGTGGGGAGCCGGGCGGAGCCGGATGATCTGTGGCCCCAGATTGACCAAACGGTCGTAACGGTAGACGGTCTTGTGGTTGAGAGCGACGTGGATCGCCATGAAGTTCCACCCGTTGTCTGCGCTGGCCGGTCCCCTGCGGCTCTCCGCCGCGCGGGCGAGGGCATAGTACCATCGAAGAGTTCGCGCAGACCAGAGCGCCTTCGCAATCGCGGCACGAACTGGTTGCACAAAAAACAAGCAGATGCATATTGGACCGGTTGCGTCTTTCATCGACGCCCAGACCGCTTTATAAAGAGCCATCTCTGTCCGCGGACCTTGTCCATCGGACGGGAGCGACGCAGGCAGAGTGTGCATCGGGAATGGCGACGCTGGCGGGCCTGTCTGTGGGGGGCGATGTTTCGGCGGGCGATGGAGCGCCCGGCGGTTCCACGCGTGGCGTCGTCACCGGAAAATACTTCAACTTCAACCCGCTGCCGCCTCCGCCCGACGTGCTCGGCAACCCGCTGGTCGTCGGCAATCTGCCGACGCACAAGGCGCCGAAGGAAACGTGGCGCAGCCGGTGGCAGCGCCGTCTCGCGCGCTTCCACATCGGCAGGCAGTCCGCGCAGATGAAGCGGCGCTGGAAGATACAGGACACCATCTCTTCGGTGATCGCCTCGGTCTCCCCATCGTCGACCGTCCTGGGGGAGCGTGGGGGATCGGAAAAGCGCAAGGCGTCCAGCGTTCCGGTCATCGTGGTGCGGCACCCCTACCATCTGCGTCATGTCTTCGAGCTGATCCTGCAGACCCCGGACGACCTCGCCGCGGAGCGGCGGTTCCTCGAACTGCTGATGGGGCGCGTTCTGCGCAGGTACGGGGAACAACTCGCCCAGATCCGCGGCTCGGCCTTTTCCTTTGAGAACGAAGCACGGGAGTATTTCTTCGCGGGGTTCAAGCTGGAGCGGCAGATCAAGAAATACACAAGCCCTGAAGAACGCTTTGCCGCTCTGCAGTCGATTTACGTCAATTATTTTCATGGACGGAACTATTATCTCTACGCCCTGCTGCGTCGGGAGAAGATGGCGCCCGACAACAAGCTGTTCATGCTGAATTCCCGTGCCGTCTATTTCATGGCGCGGATCGGTTGGAACGGGGACCTGCTGGACAAGCCCAATCCGCGCTCCCTGCCCAGCCGCGAGGACATCTTTTTCCTCGTTCAGCGTGACAAGACGGTCCTGACGCGCTATCGCAGCGACCAGGATTTCCAGCGGCAGGTCAAAGCCGTCCTGGAAGCGTTTCCGGCGTAAGGGATGTGTGCGATGCGGGCAGCGATTCTTCTGGCAGGCATGCTGATGGCCGGCACGGCCATGGCGGCGGACACCAGCGGAGAGGCCGCCAAGCCTGCGGACTGCGCCGGGGAGACGCCGCTCGCGATCCTGCTGTGCCGTGACGCGTCTCTGGCGGGGGCCGCCGACAAGCTCGATTCGGCGTTGCGTGCGCTGGCCGACGAGGCCGGGAAGGCCGGCGAGGAGGCGGTCGCCGCCGGCCAGCGCGCCTGGGTCCAGCGGCGGGACGCCGCCTGTCCGGTCGCCGACGCCGATCTCGCCGACCCAAAGAAGAACAAGGACCGCGCCACCTGTCTGACACGTCAGATGGCCGACCGCACCAAGGCGCTCGAATCGGAACTGGCCGCCCGCCGTGCCCCGCTGGCCGACGAGCCGCTGACCGTCACCACCTCCGCCCCGCAACGCCCGGCTCAGCCCATCGGCCAAGGCCAGGCCAAGCCGGTCTCGGCGAAGCGCACGGTGGATGTGCCCGCCCTGACCGGCCGCTGGGCCAAGGCCGATCCGGCCACCCGGACGCCGATCGACGATTGCCGGACCTCCTACCTGGAGATCACCAACGACGGCGCCTTCAGCCTGCACGACCCGCGCATCGCCGCTTTTCCGCTGGAAGGCCCGCTGGCGCCCGGCGAGGGCGACGTGGCGGAAGGTTTGTCCTTCGGCGGGGAAGAGGGGCTGCCGGAAGGTATTCTGCGCCTGGACGCCGCCGAGGCGCCGCGGCTGGACCGACTGTTCCTGACGCTGGACCAACCGGCCTTCGGCGCCACCTTCGTCCGCTGCCGCTGACGCCGCAGACCGGCTCTCAACGGGCGCGCGTTTAACAGGCCAGCGTTTCCAGGCGCAAGCGCATGGTGCCGCTCAGTTCCTCACCCGGTTCGAGACGGTGCAGGCCGGTGTCCGATTGCTCCGGATGGTTGACCGCGTCGGTCATGTGGGACACCGGTTCGACGCAGAGATAATCCTCGCCCGGTGGGGCGTAGACGATGAGATGGCCGAACGGTCCTTCGGTCTCGATCGACAATCGACGGTTGAGCGTCGGCCAATCCAGCGCCGCCGCCCCGTCCCAGCCGGTGAAGCCGTTGTCGAGAACGGTCCGGTCCATGACGATCCCGTCCGTGAAGGCCCAGCGGGGCGGCACCGCGGCGCGCTCCACCGGAAGGATGGTCGGCCCGTTCAGCCAGACTCCGTCGACCCGGGCGGTTAGGCGGGTGCCCGGCGGCTTCGGGAAATAGGGGTGCAGCCCGATCCCGGCGGGCATCGGCGTGTCGTCCTCGTTGACGAGGGAGAGGGTCAGGCTGGCCCCATCCTCCTCCAGCACCACGGTCTGCGTCGCGCGGTAGCGCCAGGGCCAAGCGTCGGCAGGGTGCCGGAAAACCATGCGCGCGGCCGATTCGGCGGCCTCCTCGACCGTCCAGGCGGCGCGCCAGCCATGGCCGTGGATGACATGCGGGTTGCCGTCTCCGTCGAGCGGAAGCCGCACCTGTCGCCCGTCGAAGCTGAATTGCCCCCCACCGATCCGGTTGGAAAAGGGCACAAGCGGGAAGCAACCCATGTCGTTGGCCGAGCCGTGGCGCAACGCCCAATCGGTGGCCGGGCGCAGGAGGTCAATCGTTCCGTCCGCGCCGTGCCAGGCGAGGCGGGCAACGACGCCGCCGCGCCGTGGGCACAGCGTGCATTCCAGGGAACCGTTCGCAGCGCTGCGATGCAGCGTGAGGGTGTGGGCGCCGATTCCCTGGTCCAACTCGACCTGCTCCATCCGGATCTCCTGCCGGCGGTGGTTGGGCGCCGGTATCGGTTCGGGTATCGCACAGCCCGCAGGGGAAGGGAAGGGCGGGGCTGCGCGCAAAAGTGTGCCATGGTCCAAGCCCGATGGCCCCTTGCAACACCTCTGCGCAAACATCCTCTGCCGCCGTGCAACCACACCGTTCGGTCATTTCGGCCGACGTATACCGGCTGTTTACCGGACCGAGCGGATTATGGCCGACTGTCCAGGCCATTCGCCGCCACGCCGATCCTGCCCATAGGCTGCCCGTGTCAATGCCCGCCTCAAGGACGCCCGCCTCCGCAGGGGCATCCGGCCCCGCCGGCACGCTCGACGAGGCGGTGCTGTGCCAGACGCTTCCCGATCACCATGGCGGGCCGGCGCGGATGGTCATCGGCATCGCGCTGCGTCCGCATCTCGACAGCCTCGTGCTGACCCCGACGGAGCTGATCCACAGCAGCCGGCATCTGAAGGCGCTCCAGGCCAAGGCCACGCTGATGGAGTCCGCCCTGGGCCGGGTCGCCACGGTGCAGGCCCGCCTTCCCGGCCAGGATGCCAAGGCCCGCCGCCGTGCGCTGGACAACGCGCTATCCGAAACCGTGGCGAAGGCCCGCGCCGCCCAACTCGCCTTTACCGGGTTGGGGCGGGGGCGTGTCCTCATCGATTCCATCCTGCGCAGCGCGCCGGGAAAATCGCCGACCGGCGACGCGGAATTCGATCTGCGCGCGGCGGTTTGCCTGGAGCTTGAGGAATGCCGGACCTGGGCGTCGAAGCTCGACGCTCTGATCCAGCTGTTTCCGGCGGAGCGGCAGGACGCCCTGTCCACCGCGCTGGACGAGGTGATCGGCGACGTGCTGGCCTCGCCCGCCGCGACGCAGGAACTGTTCGGAAACACGCCGGCCGGTGGCTCACTGCTGGTGAGGCTGTGCGACCTTCTGTTCGGACGCGTGCCGATGGAGGCGTTCGGACCGAACCGGCTGGGCGTTCTCAACGGCCTGTTCCGCCAGGGGCGCTTGCCCGCCGCCCGCGACATGGTTCTGGAGCGCATCCGGCGCCAGCTTCGCGCGCCGCAAACGCTCGGGCGTGGCACGGCGGAACAGGAAGCCGACCTGCTGCGCGCGCTGATGGGGCATCTGCTGACCCCGTCAGGGCTGACCGGAGGGTCGGCCATGGCCGACGCGCTGACCATCCGCTACTCCCGCCGGTTGGAGCAGGGTGGTGCGAGCGCCTATCGGCGGTCCATCGTGGGACTCAGCGAAACGCAGCCGGACCTGATCTGCCGAATCCGCTATCTCGCCGCCGTCTCCACGGTGCCGGCCGCGGAGCGGCACATGGGTGAGATCGTGGACGCGCTGGACGCCGCGCTGAAGAACGAGTTGCTGGTGGAGAACATGGTGCTCCAGACGCCCGACACGGCGCTGGTGCGGCAGGCCCTAACCGGTGCGGTGGAGGCCATTCGCGGTTCGGCGCTGGCGGAGCACGATCGGGAACGGATTGCCGCCCGCGCCGATTCGGTGGTTGATGACTTCGCCCGGCGGGGCCGGCTCGTCCAGCGGCTGCGGCAGATCGAACCGCTGCCGCGCCGCCGGATCATTCGCCTCGCGGAACTTGCCTGTTCCGGTCTGATCGGCGACGGCGGGGCACTTTCGGTCCTGCGCCAGCACATTCTGGAGACGGCCCGCCAGCCACAGTTCCAGGCCGAGCTGGCCGGCGCCCAGAGCGACGACATCGCCCAGGCGGAGGTCCGCCGCCTGTACGAACTGCTCGACCGTCTGAGTCAGATGCAGCTGCCCCCGGCCAAGCCGTCGTCCCTGCGCGACCAGGCGGCGGCGCGGTCCGCCTTCGAGCCTTGCGGGGCGACGGCGCTGCCCACCGTCGTGGCTCCGCCGGTCCGCAGCATCGCCCTTCCGGTGAGCGCCGCTGCGGTAACAATGGAGGCGCCGTTGGTCGGCGCCACCGCGTCGAGCCTGTGCCCGGCCTGCTTCGTGCCGAAGGCCCCGCGCGAGGTGTGCCGGGACTGCGGCTATCCGGTCCGCGTGCCGAACCGAAACGGGGTCCATCTGCTTCCGGGAACGCGGCTGCTGGGGCGCTATCTGGTGGGCCGCGTCCTGGGGCAGGGGGGCTTCGGCGCCACCTATCTCGGCTGGGACGAACGGCTTCAGATCAAGGTCGCGGTGAAGGAATTCTACCCGGCCAATCTGGTGTCCCGCGTCGCCGGATCGCCGGAGATCGCCCCCTTCTCGGACGAGCACGCGGCGAGCTTCTCCACCGGGCTGGCGAAGTTCCTGGAGGAGGCGCGGATGCTCGCCCGCCTGCGGGAAGTCAAGGAGATCGTCAGCGTCCAGGACTTCTTCGAGGAGAACGAGACCGCCTATCTCGTCATGGAGCTTCTCGACGGGCGGACCCTGAAGCGGCATGTCTCCGAGAATGGCGGACGGATTGCGGCGCGCCCGACGCTGACCCTGCTGTCGCCGATCATCAAGGCGCTGCACGCCGTGCACGAGCAGGGCCTGATCCACCGCGACATCAGCCCCGACAATATTTTCCTGACGAGCGGAGGGGAGCGCAAACTGCTGGATTTCGGCGCCGCACGCCACGCCGCGGGCAAGAGCGCCGATCTGACGGTGATTCTGAAGCCGGGCTACGCGCCGCCCGAACAGTACGCCCCGGACGGAAAGCAGGGGCCTTGGACGGACGTCTACGCGCTGTGCGCCACCGTCTACTATGCGCTGACCGGAAAGACACCGCCCGATGCCACCAGCCGCTTCATGAATGACCGGGTGCCCCGTCTGGCCGAAGGCGGCGCCACGGTGCCGCCCGGGTTCGAGAAGGTGTTGCTGAGCGGCCTCTCGATGCGCTGGCAGGACCGGCCCCGCAGCATGCGGGATCTCCTGGTGGCGCTGACCGGGGCGATCAACGGGCCGTGACGACCCGGAGGAATGGTGCGGGAAACGGGGCGGTGCGCGGTTTCACCGCCCCAATCACCTGAACAGGACCGCTGCGATCGGCGCTCCCTTCGCCGGCGCCGTTACTTGGCGTCGGCGGCTACCTGCATCTTGACGATCTTGTCCGGGTCGCTGACCTGACCGTTGCGGGACTGGCTGCCCTTCTTGATCTTGTCGACGAACTCCATGCCTTCGACGACCTTGCCCCAGACGGTGTACTGCTTGTCCAGGAACGAGGCCGGGGCGAAGCAGATGAAGAACTGGCTGTCGGCGCTGTCCGGGTCCGGCGTGCGGGCCATCGACAGCGTGCCGCGGACGTGCGGCTCGTTGCTGAACTCAGCCTTCAGCTTCTTGCCGGAGCCGCCGGTGCCGGTGCCGGTCGGATCGCCGGTCTGGGCCATGAAGCCGTCGATCACGCGGTGGAAGACGACGCCGTTGTAGAAGCCCTGACGGGTCAGCTCCTTGATGCGGGCGACGTGGTTCGGTGCCAGGTCGGGGCGCAGTTCGATGACCACGCGGCCGTCCTTGAGGTCGAGGTAGAGGGTGTTTTCCGGATCCAAGGCCTTGGCCTCCCCCTGAGCGAAGATGAATGTGGCGAACAGTGCCGCCATGAGAATGCGCGTCCACCGCAACATGCGAAACACTCCGATGTGCCGATTCCGCGGACGCGACCATAGGGGAAACCGGCGCCGATGCAAAGACGCCCTGCGGGGCTGCCTTCATCGGTGCCTTTCCGATCCGTTTCCGCCGCCGCCTCATCATTGTCCCGACGCTGCACGGTCGCGTCCCGGCCGCGATGGACGATAGACTGCCTTTCGGGTGTTCATACCCGAACGAGACCGATGGCAATCTGGACGGCGAGGGGTGGGGCGTGCGGCAGCAAAGCGTGCGGCGGCTGAGACGATGGCTGGTGATGGTGAAGCTGGTGCTGATCGGTGGCGCGGTCGCCCTAGCCGTCCAGCATCGGACCGATCTGGCCGCCACCGCCGCCACGCAGGCGCTGCGCCGCGCCGGCTTCCCGGACGCCGCCGTGACGGTGACCGACCTGTCGGTGGAGCAGACCGGCGCCGTGGTCCGCCTGGACCGACAGGGGACGGTCGGTGGAACGCTTACCATCCATCATCCGACGGACGCCCTTCTTGAGGGGCGAATCGAACGGCTGGATCTTGCGGATGTCCGCCTGAGGCTGGACGTGGCCAAGGACGGCGTCCTGCGCATCGCCGGCTATCCATTGACCGGCTCCGCCGCGGCGGGAAGCAACGGCGGAGCGGCGGGCGGCGGAAACGTCGTGATTCCCTTCGACACCATCCAGCTCGCCGACTCCGCGGTGACGCTGGCGACACCGCGGGGCACGGCCGGCGGGACGCTGCGCCTGACCATGACACGCGACGGCGCGACCCACCGCGGGCAGGCGACGCTGACCGCCCCGGCCAAAGGGCTGCCGGTCCTCACCCATTGGACGGGCGCCGGCACGATCGCCGAGACGGTGGGCACCCTGACCGCCAAGGCCCGACTCACCTGGGACGGCGCGGCGCTGAAAGCCCAGGGCGACCTGCTGCTCGCCGACCTCGCCGGGCAGTTCGGGCCGGTCGCCGCCAGCGGGATCAACGGGGTTCTGTCCTTTTCCAGCCTGCTTCCCCCGGTGGTCGCGCCCGGTCAGACGCTGGCGGTGAAGCTGCTCGACGTCGGGTTGCCGCTGACCGATGGCACCCTCCGCTTCGGCTATGGGGCGAAGGGGCGTCTGAGCGTCGAGCGCGCCGAATGGCATTGGGCCGGCGGCGTGCTGCGGGCGGACCCGTTCGCCATCGACCCGGCGGCGCCGCGGGGGACGGTGACGCTGCGGGCGGAGCGAGTCCATCTCGGCCCCATGCTGGCGATGGTCGCGGTGGACGGGCTGGAGGCGAGCGGAACGGTCAGCGGACGCCTGCCGGTGCGCATCGGGACGGACTCCGTCCATCTGGACGGTGGGCTGCTGGAGGCCGACGGTCCCGGCACGCTGCGCTACGATCCCGAGAATCCGCCCGGCTTTCTGATGGGGGAGGAGGGCAGCCCGACCGCCCTGCTGATGGGGGCACTGACCGATTTCCGCTATGACACGCTGAGCGCCACCGTGGAGGGGCATGCTGGCGGAGAGCTGGCGGTCGGCATCGCCATCCGTGGGTCCAATCCGGCATTCTACGATGGCTATCCGGTCGCGCTTAACCTTAAGGTGAGCGGCGCGCTCGACCGGATCCTGCGGCAGAGCCTGGACACCTACCGCATTCCCGAGACGGTGCGTGATCGCATGACGGAGTTCCAACGAAAGAATCCATGAGACACACCGTTCGAAGCCGGCGCGTCCTGACCGCCGCACTGATCGCCGGGTTGGGGGCCGGAATGGGCGCCTGCACCCCGACCGTCAAGGTCGAGGCGCCCGACAAGCCCATCGAGATCAACCTGAACATCCGGATCGAACAGGAAGTCCGGGTGAAGGTCGAACGCGACCTGGAAAAGGCCATCGCGGACGATCCGGCCCTGTTCGGACTGCCTTCGGCCCAGGACAGCTTGGGCGGCGCGAAGGGAGGGAGAAAGCCATGAAGCGCATGTTTGCCGCCGCCGGGCTGGTCCTGGCGCTTGCCCTGTCGGTTCCTGCGATGGCGCCGGCCCAGGACGCTCTGGGCGCCGCCAAGGCCGCCGGGCAGATCGGCGAGCGGCCGGACGGGTTGGTCGGGGCGGTCCCCGGCGCGCCGGCTGCCGCGGCTCAACTCGCCGAGCAGGTCAACGCCCAGCGCATCGCCCGCTACCGCGAGATCGCGGGAAGCAACGGCACCTCGGTGGATCAGGTCCAGGCCCTGGCCGGAAAGCAGCTGATCGAGCGGACTCCTGCCGGCCAGTATGTGCTGTCGGGCGGACGCTGGGTCCGCAAGTAAGCCAACGGCGCCCATGACCGCCGACCTCAGCGCCCGGATCGGGGCCTGCCGCGCGGCTCTGGCCGCCGCACCGGGCGATTCCGCGGCGCTGACCGGGCTGTTCGGCGCTCTCGACGCGCTGGGCGAGCCCGGCACGCCGGAGGAGGCGGTGGCCCGCTCCGCCTACGGCGAGGCGCTGCGGCGGCAGGGGCGGGCGGTGGAGGCCGAGGCGCACCACCGCGCCGCCCTGTCCTGGCTGCCGGATTTCGGCGGCAACCATTTCAATCTTGGTCTGACGCTCCAGGTCTTGGGCCGCACCGCGGAGGCGGCGGACGCCTATGGCGAGGCCGCGCGGCTGATGCCGCGCTTCGCCCCTGCCCCCTGCAACCAGGGTGTCCTGCTCCGCGCGTTGGGCCACCGCGAGGCGGCGGAGACGGCGTTGCGCCGGGCCGTGTCGCTCGACCCCGCTCTGGTTCCCGGTTGGCTCAACCTCGGCACGGTGGTGCAGGAGCGCGGTCAGCCGGAGGCCGCCGCCCATTGCTACCGCAACGCCTTGGCGCTTCGCCCCGATCTGGCCGAAGCCCATGCGAATCTTGGTTTGGTGGTGAAGGAGGCCGGGCACCTCGCGGACAGCCTGCCGTCTTTTGAGCGCGCCCTGGCGCTCGGCCTGCCCGACGCGGGCGGCGTGCTCGCCCAACTCGTTCAGCAGATGCGGCATCTCTGCCGTTGGAATGGGCTGGCAGAGCGCTCCGCGCAACTGGCCGCCTTGGTGGGCGGCGGCGCGACGCGGCAGGTCCACCCCTGGATCTTCCTAGGCGAAGGCGCCAGCCCGGCGGCGGAGTTGGCCTGTGCCCGCCGTTACGCGGAGTGGCGGGCGCAGGGCATCGCCGCCATGCCGTTGCGCCGCGACTCCGGAGCACGCGGTCGCCTGCGCGTCGGCTATCTGTCCGCCGACTTTCACGAGCACGCTACCGCGGCCCTCATCGCTGAATTGATCGAGCGCCACGACCGGGAGCGGGTCGAGATTGTCGGCTGCAGCTATGGCCCGGACGACGGCGGACCGATGCGGCGCCGGCTGATCGCAGCCTTCGACCGCTTCGTGGACCTTGCCGCCTGTTCCCACGCCGACGCGGCGGCGCGCATTCGGGCGGACGGCGTGGACATCCTGGTTGACCTCAAGGGCTACACCCAGCACGCCCGGCCGGAGATCGCCGCCCATCGTCCCGCCCCCGTGCAGGCGCAATGGCTGGGCTATCCGGGAACGATGGGCGCCGGTTTCATCGATTACGTGATTGGCGACCCTGTGGTCACGCCGTTCGATCACCAGCCTTTCTACGCGGAGCGGATCGCTCAGCTTCCGGTCTGCTACCAGCCCAACGACCGAAGGCGGCCGATCGGTCCGACACCGTCGCGAGCGGCCTGCGGCCTGCCGGAGAGGGGCATGGTCTTCTGCTGCTTCAACGCCGCCTACAAGATCACGCCGGCCCTGTTCGGCCTGTGGTGCCGCCTGCTGCGCGCTGTGCCGGACAGCGTGCTGTGGCTGCTCGACAGCCATCCGGAGGCGAGCGCGAATCTGCGGCGGGAGGCGGCACACCGCGGCGTGGCGGCAGACCGGCTGGTCTTCGCCCCTCGGCGCCCTCCGGCGGAGCATCTGGCGCGCTACCGTCTGGCCGACCTGTTCCTGGACACCAAGCCGGTCGGAGCCCACACCACGGCCAGCGACGCGCTGTGGGCCGGCCTTCCGGTGCTGACGATGGCGGGGGAAGGATTCGCGTCCCGTGTCGGGACAAGCCTGCTGCGCGCCGTCGGCCTGCCCGAGCTGGCCACCCGTTCGCTCGCCGATTATGAAGCCGCGGCCGTGCGGTTGGCCAGCGAGCCGGACGATATCGCCCGGCTGAAGGCGCGCCTCACGGCACAGAGGGAGCGTGCGCCGCTGTTCGACACCGACCGCTTGGCCCGTGCCCTGGAGCGTGCCTATGCGACGATGTGGGACATCCACATGGCCGGCAAGCCGCCGCGACCGTTTGCCGTCCGGGATGAGGATTAAGGGAAGGGGCAGCGGTCGGCGGTCACGTCCACGAAGGAGCGGGCGCCGGGGGCGAAGGTGAAACGGTACTCGGTGTTATCGATCACCACCGTCTGGTGCAAGGGCAGAACGCCCTTGGCAACCGTCTCCTTGCCGCCCATCCCGGCGATCTTGATGGTCACCGGCTGCGACGGGTCGAACCAGCTTTCGGCGTTGCCCTGCGCGTTGCGCGACGACTGGCCCTCGCCGCTGACCGTCACCGCGCCGTTGTTGAAGCTGGTGCTGCGGTTGCCCGACTTGAGGAGGGGGGTGGCCAGGGCGAAGCGCTTGGTTTCCGCCGGCTGGCAGTTGCGCACCGCCTGGACCTGGGCGATGACGAAGGCGAGGCGGTTGGGGTCCATGCCGCCCTTCAAGCGCTCCGACACCAGGCCGGCCAGCCGGGCGAGATCGCCCGAGGGGACCTCGCGCTGGAGCCGGGCCTCCAACTCCGCCGCGCGGGCCTCCGCTGTTCGGGCGGCGTGCTGCATTTGGCTGGCGAGCAGTTCCAGCTCCGCTTTCTGGCGCGACAGGGTGGAGATCTCCTCCCGCAACGTCACGTCGCGGCCCTTCAACTGCTCGATGCCCATCTGGTAGGCGAACAGACCGACACCGAGGAGAACGGCGGCGAACAGACCGAACTTCGCGAACCCCGCCCAGAAGCGGCGGCGATAACGGCGTTCGTAGTCGTAGCGTCCCAAGGCCATGTGCAGCAAACCCGAGCGGAAGAGGAGGGTGCTATGGCTACCCAGATCGGCCGTCCGATGCAACCCCTTGACCTTGGCAGGAAAAGCCCTTTCAGGTCAGTTGCTGGCTCCGGACGGGCCGAGGAACCCGGCGCTGATGCCCGGTGTGCGGAACTCGCCCACATTCTTGAACACGAAGCGGAAGAAGATGGTGTTTCCTTCCTCCTCGCCGTTCTGGATGGTGGTGTAGTCGCGCTGGGCGATGGTCTCGAAGATCAGGCATTCGTCCTGATAGCGCAGCACGGCGGCGCTGGAGCGCGGACCCGCATCGGGGCGGAACGCCTGGGAATGGGACACGCTGGCGGACCAGTGTTGCGAGAACTGCGACGCCAGGGTGAGGCTGGCCTGTTCGACCTCGTTCCGTTCCACGACGTAGGGGTTTTCCGTCTGGTCGACGTAGGTGTAGGTGCTGTAGAGGCGCAGCAGGGGCACGCCGGCCGACGCGTTGACCGAATGGCGGCGCGGCTTCAGCGTGTCGTGGTCGATGCGGAAGCCGTAGTTCAGGTCCAGCCAGTCGGCCGGACGCAGGTCAAGGCGACCGACGTAGTCCGACGACTTCTTGTCGAGTCCCGAACCGCCGCGGAAGTTCTCGGTGTCGTCGGCACGGAAGCTCTGGCCGACGAACAGGCTCGCCGAGCCCGTCTTGTAGCCCTGGAACGTCGTGCGCAGGCCATAGGTGGCGCGGAGGCCGCCGTCCAGACGATCGATGCCCGTGAAGCGGTTGGGCATCAGCAGGTTGACCTCGTCGAACTCGACGTCGAGGCTGTCCTCGTTCGGGAAGGCAGGATTGTTGTCGACGTTCGGTGAGACGCTGATCTGCCCGATGGGCTCGATGGTCTGGAAGTTGCTCTCGCCGTAGCGGACGAAGGGGTAACGGACCGTCGTCGTGGCCTGCGGGAAGAAGCGCAGGCGCTGCACGCTGTCGTTGCCAGTTCCGCCGGCCGGATCGTTCGGATCGAACCGCTGGGCGGTGTAGCCGGCCAGCAGGACGCTGCCTTCGACCGTGGTGATGAAACCCAGGTTGGAATAGATGTCGCGCTGCCAACCGGGCTGTACGGCCAGCCGTTGGGTGTCGGGGCCGCCGCTGCCCGGCCGGGCGATCGCCAGAAGGCTGCTGTCCAGCGACCAGCGCCCGCCCATCAGGCTGCCCGGTTCGCCCAGCGCGTTGTAGCGCGCCTCAGGAAGCACGTAGGGTTCCTGCACCGGGTTGCCCCAGCGCAGATCCTGGAAGCCGTAGGCGTTGACCGCGGCGTAGTTGCGGCCGTTGAAGCCTTCGACGAAGGCCCGGCTGGTCAGCACCTCATCGCGGATGTTTGAAGTAGCGGCGCAGATACAGCTCGTCGCTGGCCCGCTTCAGGTTGAAGCCCCAGCGCCATGTCTCGTCGATGTCGAAGAGTCCGCTGGCGAAGGCATGGCCGCGCCACCCGCCGGTCGTCAGCGCCCTTCAGCGTGCCGTTGGGAATCTCACCCTGGGTTCCCGACACGTCGAGCTGCAACCGTCCGTTCTCGAAGCGCTTGCGGTACTGGCCGCCCAGGAACAGGCCCTGTTCGGAATAGCCGCCGACGTCGAAGGTCGCATCCTGATCTGGCGCGATGTCCCAGTAGTAGTGGGCGATGGCGCCGAAGCCGAGATTGGAGTTGTTGCGGAAGCTGGGCGTCAGGAAGCCGGAGCGCCGGTCCACCGTCGGGTCTGGGTGGGAGAGATAAGGGGTGTAGAAGAACGGGACGCCGAACATCTCCATGAAGGCGTCGCGGTAGCGGACTTCGTGATCCTCGTTGTCCTGGACCACGCGGGCGGCACGGATCTGCCAGACCGGGGCGCGGGTCGGATCGGTCTTGCAGAGTTCACAGGGGCTGTAGACCGCCCGGTTCAGGCGGATCAGCCGCCCGCCGCGCCGCTCGCCCTCGTTGCCGGCCATGCGGCTGTTGTCGGTCATCAGCACGCGGACGTTCTCGACGAACGCGTCGCGCATGTCGTCGGTCAGTTCCGCGTAATTGGAGAACAGGATGTCGCCCGACGGCTCGACCAGACGCACGTTGCCGGAAGCGATGACCACCTTGGTCTTCTGGTTGTAGGTGATCGTGTCGGCATGGACGGTCCGCGGGCCCTGCGACAGCTCGACGTTGCCCGACGCCGTCACGAGGCTGTTCGCCTCGTCGAAGGTGACCGTGTCCGCACCCAGAAGGACCGGTGGGTCCTGCGGCTTGCCGTTGGACGCTTCCGCAGCCGGACCTGACGCCGGAACGACGACCTCGAGCCGTCCTCCCTGGTCCGCCCCGACCGGCGGGGCGCCGTTCGCCTGCGGCGCCGGAGCGGGAGGCTGCTGGGCGTCGGCCAGATCGGCCAGGACGATGCCGCAGGCGGCCATCAGGGCGACGATGCCGGATCGCAGGACCAGCGACCGGCGGTCCAACGGGCGATGCATCTTCGGGCTGGTGGCGCGGGCGCGCCGGGCATGTCGGGACGGGAGCTGGGACATGCCGAACGTTTGAGGTAACCAACCGGCCAAGTCAACGGTTTCGCGGCGCGTCTCGCGAATTGTCCAACGCCTGTTGCCGTAAGGCGGAGTCATGAAAAAGGGGACCGTCCGCGACAAGCGGATGTCCCCTTTTTTCTGCCTGTTCCGCGCCTCTGAGAGGCGGTTTCCGCACCCGTCGAACGCCTAGGCGAAGGCCTTGTAGGCGATGAGGGTAAAGGTGTCGCGCACCCCGGCCAGGGTCTGGATGTTCTCGGTCACGAATCGGCCGATGTCCAGATCCTGGGGGAGGTAGCACTTCATCAGCAGATCGTACTGGCCGGAGATGGAGTGCACCTCCGACACCTGCTCGATGTCCTGAACGGCCTGGTCGGCTACCTGATAGGCTTTGCCCAGCTCGCATTTGACCATGACGAAGATGGTCTGCATGGCGCTCAGCCCTCCTGCGAGGATTGCTCGGTGGACTCGACCGGGGCCGGGCGCCGTGCGGAGCGCAGCATGAAGGCCGGCATGTGGTCGCCGAAGCCGATCACCGGTGTGTCGTCCTCATCCTCGTCGCGGCGGCGGCGGCGGTCGCGATCGCGGCGCGGCTCCTGGCGGCGGCTCTCGGCGGCGACCAGCGATTCGCGCGGCTGGCGGTCCTCACGGGGCTGCCGGTCCTCGCGCACCCGTTCCTCACGCACCGGGCGCTCGTCGCGGATGGGCCGCTCCTCACGCGGTTGCCGCTCCTCGCGGAGCGCCCGCTCTTGGGGCGCCCGTTCCTCGCGGTCGGGGCGTTCGGCACGCTCGGCACGCGGCGCGCGGTCGCCGCGCTCCTTGTCCTTGCCTCGGCCACGGCTGCGGCCACGGCGCGCCTCGTCCTCGCTGAGGAACTCGGCCGACTCGAGGCCGTCAATGGCGATCAACGGAATCTCCCGCTTGATGAGACGGCCGATGGCCGAAACCTGCTTGCCGTCCAGCGGGCTGGCCAGCGTGAAGGCGCGGCCCGAGCGGCCCGCCCGGCCGGTGCGTCCGATGCGGTGGACATAGTCTTCCGCGCTGATCGGCACGTCGAAGTTGAAGACGTGGCTGAGCCCCTGCACGTCCAGGCCGCGCGCCGCCACGTCGGAACAGACGAGCAGGGTGATCTCGCCCTTCTTGAAGGCTTCCAGCGTCTCCATCCGCTTCGACTGCACCATGTCGCCGTGCAGCGCACCAGCGTTGAAGCCGTGGCTCTCCAGCGACTTTTGCAGGATGGCGACGTCGCGCTTGCGGTTGCAGAAGATGAAGGCGTTCTTGACGTCCTCGGTGCGCAGCAGGTGGCGCAGCGCCTTGCGCTTGTCGTCCTCGTGCACCAGGACCATGGCCTGGGTCACCGTCTCCGACGGCGAAGCCGGCGGGGCGACGGTCACTTCCTTCGGGTTCGACAGGAAGGCGTCGGCAAGACGGCGGATCTCCGGCGGCATGGTGGCGGAGAAGAACAGCGTCTGGCGCAGCTTGGGCAGCTTGCTGACGATCCGCTCGATGTCTGGAATGAAGCCCATGTCGAGCATCCGGTCCGCTTCGTCGATGACGAAGACCTTGATGTCGTTGAGCATGATGTTGCCGCGCTCGAACAGGTCGATCAGACGGCCCGGCGTCGCGATCAGCACGTCCACACCGCGGTCCAGCCGCTTCACCTGTTCGGTGAAGGTCTCGCCGCCGATCAGGAGCGCCATGCTGAGCTTGTGGTGCTTGCCGTAGGTCTCGAAGCTTTCGGCGACCTGCGCCGCCAGCTCCCGGGTCGGCTCGAGGATGAGCGACCGCGGCATGCGAGCACGCGCCCGGCCCGACGCCAGGATGCTGATCATCGGCAAGGTGAAGCTGGCCGTCTTCCCGGTGCCGGTTTGCGCGCAGCCGAGCACGTCGCGGCCTTGCAGGACCCAGGGAATAGCCTGTTCCTGAATTGGCGTCGGCTGGGTGTAACCCTTGTCCTCGATTGCCCGCAGGACGTCAGGTCCAAGCCCAAGTTCCGAAAAGAGCATCCAACCTGTTTCTGTCTGGAGTGCGAAAATCGTGCCGATACGGCCCGACGAGTAGATGGTGCGGCAGAATATGAAGTCAAAGGGCGCTGTCAATAGACCTTGTGATGAAATCGCGCATCGCGCGGGTCCGGAAGGGCCGCTTGGCGTCCCGCGTCCGCTCGGCTAGGCTGTGAAAAAACCGCGGAAACCGCGGAAATCCGGGGTCCAGACTGGTCGAAGGGCGGGTTTCAGCCGATTCTTCCGCCCGGACCGGACAAAGAAAAAAGGCAGCCCTCCGATGCTACTGTCCTCCGAACGTTCCGTCCTGGTGGTGGTCGATATCCAGGAAAAACTGATGCCGGCCATCGCCGAGTCCGAGCGGGTCGAGCGCAACGCCGCCACGTTGCTGAAGGGTGCGGCGCTGCTCGGCGTGCCGGCCTTCGCCACCGAACAGTACCCCAGGGGCCTCGGCCCGACCGCCGCCTCCCTGCGTGCCCTGCTGCCGCCGGACGGGGTGGTGGAGAAAATCGCCTTCTCCGCCGCGCGGGAGCCGGCCTTTCTGGAGCGGCTGGAGCGGATCGGCCGCCGGCAGATCGTGCTGGCAGGGTCCGAGGCCCACGTCTGTGTCATGCAGACGGCGCTGTCGCTGGTCGAATTGGGGTTCGAGGTGGTGCTGGTGGCCGACGCCGTGTCGTCGCGCACACCCGCCAACGCGGAGCTTGGCATCGCCCGCATGCGCGCCGCCGGGGCGACCATTGTCAGCACGGAAATGGTTCTGTTCGAGTGGATGGAGCGGTCGGACATCCCGGCCTTCAAGGCGGTGCTCGACCTGATCCGCTGATCGGATGAAGACAGTCGAACGAGAAAGGAAGAGGGATGAGCGACCGGATTTCCCTGATCCTGCTGCCCGGCATGCCGCTGGACGCCGCGCTGTGGGAGCACCAGACCGGCCATCTGGCCGATGTGGCGGAGGCGGCCGTGGGCGACCTGACCGGCCAGGACTCCATGGCCGCCCTTGCCGCCGCGGTGCTGGCGCAGGCGCCGGCGCGATTCGCGCTCGCCGGCTTGTCGATGGGCGGTTACGTCGCCTTCGAGATTCTGCGGCAGGCGCCGGAGCGGGTGGTGAAACTCGCCCTGCTCGACACCAGCGCCCGCCCGGACACGCCGGAACAGACGGTCACGCGCCAGGATGCCGTTCGTCTGGTGGGGCAGGGGCGGCTGCGGCAGGTGGTGGCTGCCGGCATGCCACGCCTGGTTCATCCCGACCGCAGCGCGGACCCCGTCCTGGTCGACTCGGTGCAGGCCCAGGCCCAGCGGGTCGGGGCGGACGGCTACGTCCGCCAGCAGACCGCCATCATGAACCGTCCGGACAGCCGGCCCGGCCTGGGCGCCATCGCCTGTCCGACACTGGTGCTGTGCGGGCGGCAGGATGCCATCACGCCCCCCACGCTGCATGAGGAAATCGCCGAGGGCATCCCCGGCGCCCACCTCGCCCTGATCGAGGATTGCGGCCATCTGTCGGCCATGGAACAGCCGCAGGCGGTCACCGCCCTGCTGCGCCAGTGGCTTCTCTACGCTTGAGCGGCTCCCCGCCTCAGCAGTCAGGACCCCCGCTGCAACCGTCCAGGTCGGCGCGGCGGGCGGGAAAAAGGGCGAAGGTCATATCGCTGATGAGCGACCGGAAATCCGGGTCGTTCGGTCCCTGCGGACGGTCGAGCCAGCCGGTGGCCGAGGAGAGCGTTCCGCCGCCCCGGCAGAAGGCGCCCTGGACCACGATGGGTCCGCCGGGCGGGCTGGTGCGCAGGGGCTGGCCGCTGCACAGGTACGAATTCAGGGTGGTCTCGGCGGGGTTGAAGGCCAAAACGACCCGATAGTCGGGCCGCGCCGTCTGGTTGGGTGTCGTGGTGAAGTTGGTGCGCACGCCGGAGATGCGGTTCTGCATGTTGGCGGTCACCAGCGGCCCAAAGGTCTGCGGGTCCATGCCGAAGGGATTGCCGTGGATCACCACGCGCAGGTCACGATTGGAGGCCGCGTAGGACACCTCGCTCAGCGTGTAGGCGGGAACGGGCAGGTCGGCTACCACGCGTTCGTTGGTGCAGGCGTTGGTGCAGGCCCCCGCCATCGCGCAGAGGGCAAGAAGGCTGGCACGGGAGAGGAGGGTCATGGCTCGCCTGGGCTGCTGAATGGACATGGGCGATCAATCATGGGATGCCGCCCCGGCACCGGCAAGCCCGCGCCTCCGGAAGAGCCGCCGCTCCACCGACCGCGCATCCCGGCGGAGCTCAACATCACACGTCGATGTCGTCGACCCGGACGAACTTCGCGTTCTCCTGGATGAATTGGAAGCGCAGCTCCGGACGACGGCCCATCAGCTCCTCCACGCGGGTCTTCGTGGCCTTCACGTCCTCCGCCTGCTCGGGGTCGGCGCTGTTCGGCACGACGACGCGCAGCAGAGTCCGCTTGGCCGGGTCCATGGTCGTCTCGCGGAGCTGCGCCGGCATCATCTCGCCCAGGCCCTTGAACCGGCTGATCTCCACCTTCTTGCCCTTGAAAGTCTTGTTCATGAGCTGGTCCTTGTGCGCGTCGTCGCGCGCGTAGACCGACTTGGCGCCGTGGCTGATGCGGTAGAGCGGCGGCAGGGCCAGATACAGGTGCCCGTTCTGGATCAGCCCGCCCATTTCCCGGTAGAAGAAGGTCATCAGCAGCGAGGCGATGTGCGCGCCGTCCACGTCGGCGTCGGTCATGATGATGACCCGCTCGTAGCGCAGCTTGTCGCTGGAGAAGTCCTTACCCACCCCGCAGCCGAGCGCCTGGGTGAGGTCGTTCAGCTCCTGGTTCGCCTTCATCTTGTCGGAGGAGGCCGAGGCGACGTTCAGAATCTTGCCGCGCAGCGGCAGGATGGCCTGGGTCTCGCGGTTGCGCGCCTGCTTGGCGGAGCCGCCCGCCGAATCGCCCTCGACCAGGAAGATCTCGGTGCCCTCCGGCGAGTTGCGGGAGCAGTCGGCCAGCTTGCCGGGCAGACGCAGGCGCCGGGTCGCGGACTTCCGTCCCAGCTCCTTGGACTGCTTGCGCTTGGCGCGCTCCTCCGCCTTCTCGATCAGCCGTTCCAGAAGGGCCTTGGAGGAGGAGGGGTCGCCCGACAGCCAGTGGTCGAAGTGATCCTTGATCGCCGCCTCGACCAGCCGGTGGGCTTCGGCGGTGACCAGCTTCTCCTTGGTCTGGCCCTGGAAATGCGGCTCGCGGATGAAGACCGACAGCAGGATGCAGGCGTCGCTCATCACGTCGTCCGCGGTGACCTGGGCGGCGCGCTTGTTGTTGGTCAGCTCGCCATAACCCTTCAGGCCGCGGGTCAGCGCGGCGCGCAGGCCGGCCTCGTGCGTGCCGCCCTGCGGGGTGGGCACCGTGTTGCAGTAGGTGTGCGAGAAGCCCTCGTCATCCTCCGGCCAGGCGATGGCCCATTCCACGCGGCCCTGCTGGTTCGGGAAATCCAGCGCGCCCGAGAAGGGCAGGCGGGTCAGCGTCCGGCGTTCCTTCAGGGCGGCGTTCAGGTAGTCGAGCAGGCCGCCGGGGAAGTGCAACGTCTCCTGGGCCGGGGTGGTGCTGTCCGGCGACAGCAGCGACGGGTCGCAGCTCCAGCGGATCTCCACGCCCCGGTACAGGTAGGCCTTGGAGCGCGCCAGCCGGTACAGCCGGTGCGGCTCGAAATGCGCGGCCTCGCCGAAGATCTCGGGGTCGGCGTGGAAACGGATGGTCGTGCCGCGGCGATTGGCCGCGCCCTGGCGGGTCAGCGGTCCCTGGGGCAGGCCGCGGCTGTAGTGCTGCACGTAGAGCTGGCGGTCGCGCGCCACCTCGACCGTCAGCCGGTCGGACAGGGCGTTCACCACCGACAGGCCGACGCCGTGCAGGCCGCCGGAGGTCTGGTAGACCTTGTTGGAGAATTTACCGCCCGAGTGCAGGGTGGTGAGGATGACCTCCAGCGCCGACTTGCCCGGGTACTTGGGGTGGTCGTCGATCGGGATGCCGCGCCCGTTGTCGCGCACCACCACCGTGCCGTCGGCGGTCAGCTCCAGGTCGATGCGGCTGGCGTGGCCGGCCACCGCCTCGTCCATGGCGTTGTCCAGAACCTCGGCCACCAGATGGTGCAACGCCCGGTCGTCGGTGCCGCCGATGTACATGCCGGGGCGCCGGCGGACGGGTTCAAGCCCCTCCAGAACCTCGATATCCTGGGCGGAATAGGTCTCGGCCTTGCGCGCCGTGTTCTCGAAAAGATCGCTCATGGCCCCAGTTATAGGAATTTCGTCAGGGCTGCGCAAGCGCATGCGGTGGCTCCTATATACTCCCCGCACCATATTTTGTGATGCGCTTTTTCGACCCCAGAATGAACGAGGGCGGAGGCACGATGAGCGACGGCACCCCCACCGACCAAGTCCCGGTCCAACCCGACATGGAGGGCGGCCCGGCGCTGCGCACCATCGCCATGCCGGCGGACACCAACCCCAACGGCGACATCTTCGGCGGCTGGCTGCTGTCCCAGATGGATCTTGCCGGCGGCGTCGCCGCCTTGCGCCGGGCGGGCGGGCGCGTGGCGACGGTGGGGATCGAGGCGATGACCTTCCACAAGCCGGTCTATGTCGGCGACGAGGTGAGCTGCTTCGCCCATGTCACCAAGGTGGGCCGAACCTCCATCCGCGTGCGGGTCGAGACCTGGGTGCGCCGCCAGCGCAGCGCCGGGGAGGCGATCAAGGTGACGGAGGGCGTCTTCACCTACGTCGCCATCGGCGAGGACCGCCGCCCGCGCGAGGTTCCGCCGGAGTGAAGCGCAACCCGCCTTCTTTCGAAGGTTGTGCGCTGTGTCACTCTCCTTTGGGGGTGTAAGACGCCTATTACTCGGCGATGCAAAGAGCACGGCGCGGTGAATTCTTTCGGATTGCTTCTTTTCCGTTTGACCGAAGGAATCGCGTATGATTCCATCATACCGCCATGACCATGCTCCAGAACCTCACCGACTCGCTGAAACGCGCCGCGAAAAGCGCCCTTCGCCAGGCCATCGGGCCGGCCATCGGCTCCTGCGTCGTCGCCTATTTCGTCTATTACGCCATCCAGGGGGACCGCGGGCTGCTCGCCATGAACCACCTGAAGGCGGAGATCGCCACGGCGGAATCCGTCCTGGATCAGGTGAAGGCCGAGCGCGAGCGAATGGACCGCCGCGCGCAACTGATGCGCAGCGACCACCTGGACCGCGACATGCTGGACGAGCGTGCGCGCACGATGTTGAACCTTTCAGGCCCCCGCGACGTCATAATCGCACTCCCTCCGGCGCAGGTCGAAGGTGATGCTAGCGCTGAGAAGTAGGTCATATCAGTGAATTAACCGAAAGCCGGTTAACGCCGAATTTCGCGTTTAAAAACAGATATTTGCGTCGCTCGCGCTTGTCGTGTACTGTGCGCCCCGCATCCGCTTCCGGTGCGAGGGGGATGCACCCTCATAAGTGGGATGTACCCTCGCAACGTGCTGCAGCCCTGGCTGTTCGCTTGCCGTCGCTGCATAAACCCTGGGGAGGAAACATGGCCGCGTCACGACGCCGTCCGAAGGCGCAGACTGACTCCGCTTCGAAGCAGGCCGCTTCGACCGAGGACCTGATCAAGTACTATCGCGAGATGCTTCTGATCCGCCGCTTCGAGGAGAAGGCGGGCCAGCTCTACGGCATGGGCCTCATCGGCGGTTTCTGCCACCTCTACATCGGCCAGGAAGCCGTTGTGGTCGGCATCCAGGCCGCGCTGAAGGACAACGACGACGTCATCACCAGCTACCGTGACCATGGCCACATGCTGGCCTGCGGCATGGACCCCAAGGGCGTGATGGCCGAGCTGACCGGTCGCCGTGGAGGCTACTCCAAGGGCAAGGGCGGCTCGATGCACATGTTCAGCCGCGAGAAGAACTTCTACGGCGGCCACGGCATCGTCGGCGCGCAGGTCCCGCTGGGCACCGGTCTCGCCTTCTCGCACAAGTACAACAAGGACGACGGCCTGTCCGCGGTCTATTGCGGCGACGGCGCCATCAACCAGGGTCAGGTTTACGAGAGCTTCAATATGGCGGCTCTGTGGAAGCTGCCGGTGCTCTACGTGATCGAGAACAACAAGTACGCCATGGGCACCTCGCAGGAGCGCGCCTCGGCAGGCGAGCTGCACCAGCGCGGCGCGGCCTACGGCATTCCCGGCCATCAGGTCAACGGCATGGACGTCCTCGAGGTCCGCGAGGCCGCCGACAAGTGGGTCGAGTATATCCGCGCCGGCAACGGCCCGGTCATCCTCGAGATGAAGACCTACCGCTACCGCGGCCACTCGATGTCCGACCCGGCCAAGTACCGGACCAAGGAGGAGGTCGAGAAGATGCGGAGCGAGTCCGATCCGATCGACAACCTGAAGCGCGTCCTGCTGGAAGGCGCTTACGTGACCGAGGACCAGCTCAAAGAGATCGACCGCGAGGTCAAGGCCGTGGTGACCGAGGCTGCCGAATTCGCGCAGCAGAGCCCCGAGCCCGATCCGGCGGAGCTGTGGACGGACGTCCTGGTCGAAGCCTGACGACAACGATAAGCAGGAGCGGCGCCGAGGGCCGGAGGCTTCGCCTCCCGGTGAACCCGCGCCGCCGGAGGTTGAGGAATGCCGATCGAAGTGCTGATGCCGGCGCTGTCGCCCACCATGACCGAGGGCAAGCTGGCGAAATGGGTCAAAAAAGAAGGTGACGAGGTCAAGTCCGGCGACGTGCTCGCCGAGATCGAGACCGACAAGGCGACCATGGAGGTCGAGGCGGTCGATGAAGGCCGTATCGGCAAGATCCTGGTCGCCGAGGGCACCGAGAACGTCGCCGTGAACACCCCCATCGCCGTGATCCTCGGCGAGGGCGAGAGCGTCACCGACGCCGTGTCCGGCTCCCCGACGCCGGCCCCGAAGGTCGCCGCCGAGCCGGTGGTGAAGGACACGGGCGCGCACGCCCCGGCCACCCTGCCGGTCGGTCCGGCCAGCGGCCCGGCCGCCGCGCCGCCGGCGTCGGACGAGGACAAATTCTTCGACAAGACGGTCAAGAAGACCGTCCGCGAAGCGCTGCGCGACGCCATGGCCGAAGAGATGCGCCGTGACCCCACCGTCTTCCTGATGGGTGAGGAGGTCGCGCAGTACCAGGGCGCCTACAAGGTGTCGCAGGGCCTGCTCCAGGAGTTCGGCGCCGACCGCGTCATCGACACGCCGATCACCGAGATCGGCTTCGCCGGCCTGGGCGTCGGCGCGGCCTTCCGCGGCCTGCGCCCGATCGTCGAGTTCATGACCTTCAACTTCGCGATGCAGGCGATCGACCACATCGTGAACTCCGCCGCCAAGACGCTGTACATGTCCGGCGGCCAGATGGGCTGCCCGATCGTGTTCCGCGGCCCGAACGGCGCCGCCGCCCGCGTCGCCGCGCAGCACAGCCAGGATTTCACCCCCTGGTACGCCAGCGTGCCCGGCCTGAAGGTCGTCGCGCCCTACAGCGCGTCGGACTTCAAGGGCCTGATGAAGTCGGCCATCCGCGATCCGAACCCGGTCATCTTCCTCGAGAACGAGATCCTCTACGGCCAATCCTTCGAGGTGCCGGAGAGCGAGGACTTCATCGTTCCGATCGGCCGCGCCAAGATCCGCCGCGCCGGCACGGACGTGACCATCACCGCCCATTCGCTGATGGTCAGCTACGCGCTCGCCGCCGCCGATCTGCTGGAGAAGGACGGGATCAGCGCCGAGGTCATCGACCTGCGCACGATCCGTCCGCTCGACACCGAAACGATCGTCAACTCCGTCAAGAAGACCAACCGCCTCGTCACCGTCGAGGAGGCCTGGCCGACCTGCGGCATCGGCGCCGAGCTGTCGGCCCTGATGATGGAGCAGGCCTTCGACTATCTGGACGCTCCGGTGATCCGCGTGACCGGTCTCGACGTGCCGATGCCCTACGCGGCGAACCTGGAAAAGCTCGTCCTTCCTTCGCCCGACCGCATCGCGGAAGCGGCGAAGAAGGCCTGCTACCGCAAGTAAGGAGGGCGAGCGAATGACCATCCAGATTCTCATGCCCGCCCTCTCTCCGACCATGACCGAGGGCAACCTCGCCAAGTGGCTGAAGAAGGAAGGCGACGCGGTGAAGTCCGGCGACGTGATCGCCGAGATCGAAACCGACAAGGCCACCATGGAAGTGGAGGCGGCCGACGAAGGCCGTCTCGGCAAGATCCTCGTGCAGGCCGGCACGCAGGGCGTCGCGGTGAACACACCGATCGCCGTGCTGCTGGAAGAGGGCGAGGACGACAGCGCGCTCGCCAAGGCCGCCGCTCCGGCTCCTGCCGCTGCTCCGGCCCCGGCGGCTTCCGCTTCGGCGGCAGCTCCGGCTCCGCAGGCCGCGGCCGCTCCGGCTCCCGCCGCCCAGAGCGGTAGCCGCGTGTTCGCCAGCCCGCTGGCCCGCCGTCTGGCCGAGCAGGCCGGTCTCGACCTGAAGGCCGTCACGGGCTCCGGCCCGAACGGCCGCATCGTCAAGGCCGACGTCGAGGCCGCCAAGGCCGGCGGCACCGCCAAGGCCGCCGCTCCGCAGGTTGCCGCCCAGGCTCCCGCCGCGACCCCGGCGGCTGCTCCGGCCGCCGCTCCGGCCCCGAAGGCCGCGGGCATCGACGCCAAGGACCTGTCGGACAAGCTGGGCATGCGCTACAAGGCGCAGCCGAACAGCTCCATGCGCAAGACGATCTCCCGTCGTCTGACCGAGGTGCAGCAGACGGTGCCGGATTACTTCCTGGCCATCGACTGCGAGCTGGACGCGCTGCTGAAGGTCCGCTCGGACCTGAACGCCCGCTCCAAGGACTACAAGCTGTCGGTCAACGACTTCATCATCCGCGCCGCCGCGCTGACGCTGAAGAAGTTCCCGAACATCAACGCCGCTTGGTCGGAGGAGGCCATCCTCCGTTACGACCACGTCGATATCTCGGTCGCCGTGGCCACCCCGACCGGCCTGATCACGCCCATCGTCAAGAAGGCGGAGACCAAGGGGCTAGCCGAGATCTCCAACGAGATGAAGGGTCTGGCGGAGCGCGCCCGCGACGGCAAGCTGAAGCCGGAAGAGTACCAGGGCGGCACCTTCTCGATCTCCAACCTCGGCATGTACGGCATCCGGGAGTTCGCGGCGATCATCAACCCGCCGCAGGCCTGCATCATGGCGGTCGGCGCCGGTGAGCAGCGTCCGGTCGTGAAGAACGGCGCGCTCGCCATCGCCACCGTGATGACCGTCTCAGTCACCGTGGACCACCGCGTCGCCGACGGCGCGCAGGGTGCGGAATTCCTCGCGGCTTTCAAGAAGCTGATTGAGGACCCGCTGAGCATGCTGCTGTAAGGGGGCGCTGACCATGGCTGACATGAACTACGACCTCATCGTCATCGGCGGCGGCCCGGGCGGTTATGTGGCGGCGATCCGCGCCGCCCAGCTCGGCCTCAGCACCGCTGTGGTGGAGCGTGAGAACCTCGGCGGCATCTGCCTCAACTGGGGCTGCATCCCGACCAAGGCGCTCCTGCGCTCGGCCGAGGTGCTGCGCAACGCCAAGCACGCCGCGGATTACGGGCTGGTCATCCATAACCCGTCCTTCGACCTGGACAAGGTCGTTCAGCGGTCCCGCAAGGTGGCGGGGCAGCTCAACGGCGGCGTCAAGCACCTGCTGAAGAAGAACAAGGTCGCCGTCATCGAGGGCGAGGCCAAGCTGCTCGGCAAGGGGCAGGTGGCCGTGACCAAGGGCGGCGCGGCGGTCGGCACCTTCGGGGCGAAGAACATCATCATCGCCACGGGCGCCCGCGCCCGCACCCTGCCGGGTCTGGAGGACGACGGCAACCTCGTCTGGACCTACCGCAAGGCGATGACCCCGAACACGACGCCGAAGTCGCTGCTGGTCATCGGCTCCGGCGCCATCGGCATCGAGTTCGCCAGCTTCTACAACGAGCTGGGCGCCAAGGTGACGGTGGTCGAGGTGATGGACCGCATCCTGCCGGTCGAGGACGAGGAAATCTCGACCTTCGCCCGCAAGCAGTTCGAAAAGCAGGGCATGCGGATCATCACCAACGGCAAGGCCGGCAACCTGCGCAAGGGTGCCGACAGCGTGACGGTGGCGGTGGAAGCCAACGGCAAGACCGAGGACATCACGGTCGATCGCGTGATCCTCGCCGTCGGCATCGCGCCGAACACGGAGAATCTGGGCCTGGAGAACACCAAGGTCCAGACCGACCGCGGCCACATAAAGACCAACGCCAACTGCCAGACCGACGAGCCGGGCGTCTACGCCATCGGCGACGTGACGGGGGCTCCCTGGCTCGCCCACAAGGCCAGCCACGAGGGCGTCATCGCCGTCGAGCACATCGCCGGCAAGCACCCGCACGCGCTGGACGTCCGCAACATCCCGGGCTGCACCTACTCGCACCCGCAGATCGCGTCGGTCGGTCTGACCGAGAAGAAGGCGAAGGAGGCGGGCTACGAGGTCCGCGTCGGCCGCTTCCCCTTCATCGGCAACGGCAAGGCCATCGCTCTGGGCGAGGCGGACGGCATGGTGAAGACCGTGTTCGACGCCAAGACCGGCGAACTGCTGGGTGCCCACATGGTCGGCGCCGAGGTGACGGAGCTGATCCAGGGCTACACGGTCGCTAAGACCATGGAGACCACCGAACAGGAACTGATGCAGACGGTGTTCCCGCATCCGACTCTGTCGGAGATGATGCACGAGTCGGTTCTTGATGCCTACGGCCGGGCCATCCACTTCTAAGTGGCCTGTTTGATCGACTGAGTGGGGTCTGATCGACGGTCGTTTCCTCCCTCGCCCTCCGGGGCGGGGGAGCAACGATTGCGACTCCGTCATCAAATTGGCGGTGTTGTTTCGTCGCGGCCGATAATCAGACTTGACCGGTCGGTCATTCCGGCCTATCCGGCGGGACCGTGTCCGCCGGCCTTGCGCCGTTCCCTTGCGCCGTGGCGGCGCGTTACCGTTCAGCATCGGCGCTGCCGCCGGGCAGCCCGTGGGAGCACTTCAGACCATGACCGTGGCCGATCACCCCGAGAAGCTTCGCCATCCCGAAAAGGCCCACAAGCCCGACAACCCGATCCAGCGCAAACCAGGCTGGATTCGCGTCAAGGCGCCGACCAGCCAGGAATACAACGAGACGCGCAACCTGATGCGCGGGCTCAAGCTCAACACCGTGTGCGAAGAGGCCGCCTGCCCGAACATCGGGGAGTGCTGGAAGCACAAGCACGCGACCTTCATGATCCTCGGCTCCGTCTGCACCCGCGGCTGCGCCTTCTGCAACGTCGGCACCGGGCGCCCCGACCAGCTCGACCCGCACGAGCCGGACAATGTGGGGGAGGCGGTGGCCCAGCTGAAGCTGAGCCACGTCGTCGTCACCTCGGTGGACCGCGACGACCTGGAGGACGGCGGGGCGGAGCATTTCGCCCGGACCATCCGCGCCATCCGCGCAGCGTCGCCCGACACGACCATCGAGATTCTCACCCCCGACTTCCAGAAGAAGAAGGGTGCGGTGGAGGTGGTGGTCGAGGCGAAGCCCGACGTCTTCAACCACAATCTGGAAACCGCGCCGCGCCTCTACCCGACGATCCGTCCGGGTGCGCGCTATTTCACCTCGCTGCAGCTGCTGGCGCGGGTGAAGGAGCTGGACCCGTCGATGTTCACCAAGTCCGGCGTGATGGTCGGTCTGGGCGAGACGCGCGAGGAGGTCGGGCAGGTGATGGACGATCTGCGCGCCGCCGATGTTGACTTCATGACGATCGGCCAGTACCTCCAGCCGACGCCCAAGCACGCGGCGGTGGACCGGTTCGTGACTCCGGAAGAATTCCAGAGCTACGCAACACTTGGCCGCGGCAAGGGTTTCCTGATGGTGGCCTCGACGCCGCTGACCCGCTCCAGCTATCACGCGGGGGCGGACTTCGCGAAGCTGCGGGAGGCTCGCCTCCGCAAGCTCGCGGCAATGGCGGGCTGAAAGGCGGCGGGCTGAGAGGCGGCCGAAAGAGAAACGGAGCGGGTATGCCGACGCACGCGGAAAAGAAGGTTCTTCCCTACACGCCGGAGCAGATGTACCGGCTGGTCGCCGATGTGGAGAAGTACCCGGAATTCCTGCCCTGGTGCCTCGCCGCCCGCATCCGCCGCCGCGAAGGCGACGTGATGTTCGCGGACCTCGTCATCGGCTTCAAGATGGTCCGCGAACGCTTCACCTCGCGCGTGGAGCTGGACGAGGCGAACCGCCGCATCAACGTCCAGTACACCGAGGGGCCGTTCCAGTACCTGAACAACCACTGGATCTTCACCCCGCATGAGGGCGGAGTCTGCGTGGATTTCTACGTGGATTTCGAGTTCCGCTCGAAGATGCTGCAAAAGATCATGGGCGTGCTGTTCAACGAGGCGGTGCGCCGGATGGTGCAGGCCTTCGAGACCCGCGCCAACCAGCTCTACGGTGCCGGTGCCACCCGGCCCGCCGCGGCGCGGACCGCCTGAGGCCAGTCCCCTCTCAGCGAATCGCGGTTTCCGGGCGGGCCGTGCGCAACCGCTCCAGCGCGGTCTGCACGGTCGCGAGGCGCACCGCCTCACGGTCGCCGGGAAAGGTGTATTCCTTGTGCTTGGCGGCGCCGCGCCGGACCGCCGTGGCGATGTAGACGCGCCCGACCGGCTTCTCCGGCGTTCCACCGCCAGGACCGGCGACTCCGGTAACCGCCACCGTCACGTCGGCCTTCGATTTCGCCAGGGCGCCCACTGCCATGGCCACCGCCACCTCCGCGCTGACCGCGCCGTGGGCGTAGATCAGGCTGGGCGGCACGCCGAGCATCTCCGACTTGGCGACGTTGGAGTAGGTGACGAAGCCGCGATCCACCACCTTGGACGACCCCGCGATGTCGGTCAGCGCCCCCGCGATGAGGCCGCCCGTGCAGGACTCGGCGGTCGCCAGGGTGTAGCCGGCCAATTCGTATTCCGCGAGCAGCTTGGCGGCGAGTTCGCGGATGTGATCGGGAAACATGCGGGTCCCTTTCGTCGTCGTGCCAGAACCAGCCCCACACCCGTTTCGGGGGAGGGCTACGCAAAGCTCATGCTATCCCGGCAGACGGACTGTCGCCATCGCCTGCGCCGCGATGCCCTCGCCGCGCCCGGTGAAGCCCAGCCGCTCCGTCGTCGTCGCCTTCACGCTGACCCGGTCCACCGGCATGCCCAGAATTTCGGCAACGCGCGCGGTCATCGCCTCGCGATGCGGGCCGACCTTCGGGCGCTCGCAGATGATCGTCACGTCGACATGGGCGATCCGCCCGCCGCGCGCCGTCACCAGCTCCGCTGCGTGTTTCAGGAACAGCGCGCTGTCGGCGCCGCGCCATTGCGGGTCGCTGGGTGGGAAGTGGCTGCCGATGTCTCCGGCGCAGAGCGCGCCCAGGATGGCGTCGGTCAGCGCGTGCAGCCCGACGTCGGCGTCCGAATGGCCGTCCAGCCGGTGCGTGTGCGGAACCCGCACGCCGCAGAGCGTGACGTGATCGCCCTCGGCGAAGCGGTGCACGTCGAAGCCCGATCCGGTGCGAATGTCGGACAGGGCGGATTCGAGCGCGCGGGTGGCGCGGGTCAGGTCGTCGGGGGTGGTCACCTTGAAATTCTCCTCCCTGGCGGGCACCAGCGCGACCGGCAGCCCGGCGCGTTCGGCGACCGCCGCGTCGTCGGTCAGCTCCAGCCCGGCGGCGTCGCGATGCGCGGCCAGAATCTCGGGAAAGCGGAAGCCCTGCGGGGTCTGGGCGCGCCACAGGCCGCTGCGGTCCACCGTGCCGGCCACCAGCCTCCCGTCCGGACCGCCATTGCCGCGCTTCAGCGTGTCGGCGACTGGCACCGCAGCCAGCGCCGCGGGGTGAGTGTCCAACGCCGCAATCACCGCGTCGATGGTGTCGGCGTCGATCAGCGGGCGGGCCGCGTCGTGGATCAGCACGAGGTCCGGCGCCGAGTCGGCCAACGTCTCCAGCCCGTTCCGCACCGAATCCTGGCGGGACGTCCCGCCGGCCACCGGTTCGGGCAGGTCCAGCCCCGCGACGGCCGTATCGTAGAGATCGCGAAAGGCGGGATTGATGACGACGCGCACCGCGCTCACCTTGGGGTGGCGCCGGAAGGCCTCGACCGTGTGGCGCAGCACGGGCTGTCCGGCGAGATCAAGATACTGCTTAGGCCGCTCGCCGCCGAACCGCTGGCCGGTGCCGGCGGCGACGATCAGCGCGATGCAGGAAGACGCGTTAAAGGAAGACGCGTTAAAGGAAGACGCGTTCAAGGAAGACATGGGGCGTTTCCCCGCCGTTTGGGCTATGGTATCCGCGCTTGACGGGCCGTCCGCGTGACGCTTACGTCATGGCGGCCGGACGCAGCGGAGCCTAGCCGCTCACCGGCGTTCCGCCAAGAGCTTCAGAGACTTGTCCATTAGCGACTTTGGGTCCAACAGCGACTTTGGGTTTCCGCAGAGGGAAGGGCACGGGTCCGCCGCATGTCGCAGAACATCGTCTACAGCCTGACCGCGCTGATGGCTCTGCTGCCGGCGTCCATCTACCCGTACCACCGGATCGCGGGGCAGGGGGCGGACGGGCGCTCCGCCTATTTCTGGGGCGCTCTGGCGCTGGGCTTCGCCGGGCCGGCGGCCTGGGCGCTGACCCAGGTGGCGGGACGCTGGCATACCGGCCTGTCCACCGCGCTGTGGATCACCATCGCCGCCTGTATGCTGCTGTTCATGGCGATGAGCGCGCTGACCCGGTCGGCGTGGCGGTTGTCACCGCTGTTGCTGCCCTATCTGCTGACCGTCGGCGCCTTCGCGACGCTGGCCCAGCAGGCCCCGGCGCCGGTGCTGCGCGGCGGGGCGCCGGGCATCTGGATCGACCTGCACATCGCCGTGTCGGTCATCACCTACGCGCTGCTGACCATGGCCGCCGTTGCCTCGCTCGCCGCCTTTCTGCAAGAGCGGGCGTTGAAGTCGAAACGCCCGACTCCGCTGACCCGCTTCCTGCCCCCGGTAGCGGAAAGCGAGCGGATGCAACTCCATCTTCTCGGCGCGTCGGAGGCGGTTCTGGGCGCCGGTCTCGCCACGGGAATGGCGGTGCTCTATTACGAAACCGGCGCGCTGCTGCGCGCCGACCACAAGACGCTGCTGTCGGTCGCCAGCTTCGTCGTCATCGGCGGGTTGCTGCTGGCCCACGCCCGCACCGGCGTGCGCGGGCGGATGGCGGCGCGTCTCGTGCTGATCGCCTATCTGCTGCTGACCCTCGCCTATCCGGGCGTCAAGTTCGTCACCGATGTCCTGCTCGGATAGCCCCTGCGCATGACTGCCAGCGCGGCGCTCGCGGGATGTGCACTTGCAACATGCCGAAACGCTGTGCTACCGTGCACAAATTCTCATCATATCGCTAATGTGCCCATGATGTGGGCAGGTGAACATGGCCATTCAAATCGGCACCATCTCGCTTGAGGGTCCGGTGATCCTCGCCCCCATGTCCGGCGTCACCGACCTGCCGTTCCGGAGGCTGGTGAAGCAGTCGGGCTGCGGACTGGTCGTGTCCGAGATGGTCGCGAGCCAGGCGATGATCCGCGAGAACCGCCAGACGCTGCGCATGGTCGAGTGCGAGCCGGAGCAGTTCCCCATGGCCGTCCAACTCGCCGGCTGCGAACCCGAGGTGATGGCGGAGGCGGCGAAGCTGAACCAGGACCGCGGGGCGGCCATCATCGACATCAACTTCGGCTGCCCGGTGAAAAAGGTGGTCAACGGCCACGCCGGCTCCTCCCTGATGCGCGACGAGGCGCTCGCCGCCCGCATCCTGGAGGCCACGGCGAAGGCGGTCTCGATCCCGGTGACGCTGAAGATGCGCAAGGGTTGGGACGACAGCAGCCTGAACGCACCCCGTCTCGCCCGCATCGCGGAGGATTGCGGGATCAAGCTGGTCACCGTTCACGGCCGCACCCGCGAGCAGTTCTACAACGGCACCGCCGACTGGTCCTTCATCCGCTCCGTGAAGGAGGCGGTGTCGATCCCGGTGGTGGTCAATGGCGACATCATCTCCTTCGACGCCGTGGACCGCGCGCTCGCCGAGTCCGGCGCCGACGGGGTGATGATCGGGCGTGGCGCCTATGGGCGCCCCTGGTTCCCCGCCCAGGTGATGCATTACATCCGTACCGGCGAACGGCTGCCCGATCCGCCGCTCCACGAGCAGCTCGACACGCTGCTGGAGCATTACGACGCCATGCTGACCCATTACGGAGTCGAAGGCGGGCTGCGCGTCGCCCGCAAGCACATCTCCTGGTACTCAACGGGCCTGCGCGACTCCGCTGAATTCCGCTCGGAAGTCAACCGCATGTCCGATCCCGAACGAGTGCGCGGCTTCATCCGCGACTTCTACGCCCCGGCGATCGAAAGGATGGCTGCCTGATGGCCCGTGCATCTGCCGCTGCTCCATTGCCCCGCCGCCCGGCGCGGCCCCGTGCGCCCTCCGGTTCCTACCGACCCGTCCGCTCCTGCATCGATCCGTCCATCATGCTGAACGCGCTCCCCGACCCGGTTCTGGTCGTCGACGGCTCCGGCGACATCCGCTACGTGAATCTGGAGGCGCAGGAGTTCTTTGGCCTGTCCGCCACCATGATGGAAGGCATGCCGCTGGCGGAGTTGCTGCCGCCCAACAGCCCGGTCAGCCAGTTGATCGAGCAGGTCCAGCAGGGCCGCCACCGCGCCTCGCAGGAGGGCGTGGTCATCGACACGCCGCGCATCGGCCCGCACCACGTCACCGTGCGGGTCACCGCACTGGGCGAGCCCACCGACCATGTGCTGCTGACGGTCAACGAGCGCACGCTGGCCCGCAAGATCGACAATTCCCTGACCCACCGCAACGCCGCCCGCTCGGTCACCGCCATGGCGTCGATGCTCGGGCATGAGGTCAAGAATCCGCTGTCGGGCATCCGCGGGGCGGCGCAGCTCCTGGAGGAGAACTGCAGCGAGTCCGACCGGGTGCTGACCCGGCTGATCTGCGACGAGGCCGACCGCATCGTCGCCCTGGTCAACCGGATGGAGGTCTTCTCCGACCAGCGCCCGTTGGAACGCGATGCGGTGAACATCCACACCGTTCTGGAGCATGTCCGCAAGGTGGCCCAGAGCGGCTTCGCACGGAACATCCGTTTCATCGAGCGCTACGACCCGTCCCTGCCGCCGGTTTATGGCAACCGCGACCAGCTCATCCAGATTTTCCTCAACCTGATTAAAAATGCGGCAGAGGCTGCACCGGAATCGGGCGGCGAGATCATACTCAGCACATCTTATCAGCACGGCGTCCGCATGGCCCTGCCAGGCGGCGACACCCGCCTGCACCTGCCGTTGCTGGTGTCCGTTCAGGATAATGGGGACGGCATACCCGACGATCTGCGCTCCAACCTCTTCGATGCGTTCATTACGACCAAGGTCAATGGGACTGGCCTGGGGCTTGCATTGGTAGCCAAAATCGTCGGCGACCACGGCGGCGTCATCGAATTTGACAGCCAGCCGCGCCGCACCGTCTTCAAGGTCTCGCTACCCATGTTCGATGAAGCGCAGATGAGCGGCGATCCTGCACCGGCCAGAGGCATCCGAGGGGCCATCGGATGAGTGCAGCCACGATCCTGGTTGCGGACGACGACCGCGCCATCCGCACCGTTCTGACCCAGGCACTCGCCCGTCTCGGGCACGAGGTGCGCACCACCGGCAACGCTTCCACGCTCTGGCGCTGGGTGGCGGACGGGCAGGGCGACCTCATCATCACCGACGTGGTGATGCCCGACGAGAACGGGCTGGACCTGATCCCGCGGATCAAGAAGATCCGGCCCGACCTGCGCATCATCGTGATGAGCGCGCAGAACACGCTGATCACGGCGGTGAAGGCGGCGGAGCGCGGAGCCTTCGAGTATCTGCCCAAGCCCTTCGACCTGAAGGAGTTGGTCTCGGTCGTCGAGCGGGCGCTGAACTCCAACACGCCGCCGGCGGCGCTGCCCGCAGACGCCGGCGAGGCGGACGAGCAGCTTCCCCTGATCGGCCGCTCGCCGGCCATGCAGGAGATCTACCGCGTCCTTGCCCGTTTGATGGGCACCGACCTGACGGTGACCATCACCGGCGAGTCGGGCACCGGCAAGGAACTGGTGGCCCGCGCGCTGCACGATTACGGCAAGCGGCGCAACGGCCCCTTCGTCGCGATCAACATGGCGGCCATCCCGCGCGAACTGATCGAGTCCGAGCTGTTCGGTCACGAGAAGGGCGCCTTCACCGGAGCCACCAACCGGTCGACCGGCCGCTTCGAGCAGGCGCAGGGCGGCACCCTGTTTCTCGATGAGATCGGCGACATGCCGCTGGAGGCGCAGACCCGCCTGCTGCGCGTGCTGCAGGAAGGCGAGTACACCACCGTCGGCGGACGTACACCAATCAAGACGGACGTACGCATCGTCGCCGCGACCCACCGCGACCTGCGCACCCTGATCCGCCAGGGCCTGTTCCGCGAGGACCTGTTCTACCGTCTGTGCGTCGTTCCCATCCGCCTGCCGCCGCTGCGCGAGCGTACGGAGGACGTGCCGCTCCTGGTTCGCCACTTCCTGAACCAATGCTCGGCCCAAGGGCTGCCGGTGAAGAGCATCGACCAGCCCGCCATGGACCGGTTGAAGCGATACCGTTGGCCGGGCAACGTTCGCGAGCTGGAGAACCTTGTCCGCCGCCTCGCCGCGCTCTATTCGCAGGAGGTCATCGGGCTCGATGTGGTGGAGGCGGAGCTTGCCGACACCACACCCGCCGCGCAACCGGTGGAGGAGCCGCAAGGCGAGGGCCTGTCCGCCGCCGTGGAGCGCCACCTCAAGGATTATTTCGCCGCGCACAAGGACGGGATGCCGTCAAACGGCCTCTATGACCGGGTGCTGCGCGAGGTCGAACGTCCCCTGATCTCGCTCAGCCTCTCGGCGACGCGGGGCAACCAGATCAAGGCGGCGCAACTGCTCGGCCTCAATCGCAACACGCTGCGCAAGAAGATCCGCGATCTCGACATCCAGGTGGTGCGCGGGTTGAAGTGATCCGGCGCCCGGTGGATCGGCCGGGCGTCACCGCAATCCCACAGCGTGGTGTTTTTGCGACAGGCTTCCGGCACCTCTGCCGTTCGCAATGCTCCTTAGGGACTGTGCGAAAGGCAGAGGGGTTGCCGCTTGGCAGGACGGCAACAGCTCGTGTATCATTCTGGCAACAGACTGCTTGCCGGAATTCATGTCGTCCACACCCCCTGAAACCGCCACGCCGCTTTGGCAACAGTTCCTTCGCTGGGCAACCCGGGTCGGGTTGGCGAAGCGGCTTGCCTTCGCGCTGTCCCTGGCGGCCCTGGTGGCGGGCTTCGCAACCTACACGGCGCTGACGGAGAGCGCGCCCTTCGGGGAAACCAACCCGCGCACCGTCACGTGGCTGCTGACCCTCGATCTGGCGCTTCTGCTGCTGCTCGGCGTGCTGATCGCACGGCGCATTGTCTATCTGTGGATCGGGCGGCGGCGCGGCCTCGCCGGGTCGCAGATGCATGTGCGTCTGGTCGCGGTGTTCAGCCTTCTCGCCGTCGCGCCAGCCATCATCATGGCCATCTTCTCCACGGTCTTCTTCTATGTCGGCGTGCAGTCCTGGTTCAGCGAGCGGGTGCGCACGGCGGTGAACGAATCGCTGGCGGTCGCCAGCGCCTATCTCCACGAGCACCAGCAGAACATCCGCGCCGATGCGCTTGCCATGGCGAACGACCTGAACCAGGAGGCGGCGCGCCTCGCCAGCGATCCCGAGCGGTTCGAGCAGGTGGTCGCCACCCAGGCGATGCTGCGCGCCCTGTCGGAGGCCATCGTCTTCAACGGCACGACCGGCGCCATCGTCGCGCGCTCCGGCTACACCTTCGCGCTGGAGTTCGACCCGATCCCCGACGACAAGCTCGCCACCGCCCGCCGCGGCGAGGTGGCGATGATCGTCAGCGAGAACGATGACCGCGTGCGCGCGCTGGTCCGGCTCGACCGCTTCGCCGACACCTATCTCTATGTCGGCCGCATGGTCGAGCCGCGCGTGCTCTCGCACATGGCCTCGGCGGAAGGGGCGGTGCGGGAGTTTGGGGCGCTGGAAAGCCAGCGCGGCAGCCTTCAGATCACCTTCACCTTGATCTTCCTGGTCGTGGCCATGCTGCTTCTGCTGGCGGCGGTCTGGGCGGGGCTGATCTTCGCGACGCGGCTGGCGCGGCCGATCAGCGCCCTGATCGGTGCCGCGGAGCGGGTGCGCGCCGGCGACCTGACCGTCCGGGTGACCGAGCCGCCCGCCGAGGACGAGCTTGGCCTGCTGTCGCGCGCCTTCAACCGCATGACGACGGAGATCGAAAGCCAGCGGCACGAACTTCTCTCCGCCAACCGCCTGATCGACGAGCGCCGCCGCTTCACCGAGACCGTGCTGGGCGGCGTGTCGGCGGGCGTGATCGGGTTGGATGCGGAGGGTCGCATCACCCTTCCCAACTTCTCTGCCGCGCGCCTTCTCGGCGTCGAGGACGCGGAAAGCCTGATCGGGATGAAGCTGGCCGAGCTGTCACCGGAGATGGGGGAGCTTCTGGATCACGCGCCGGGCCGTCCCGGGCGGGTGGTGCAGGATCAGATCCAGATCCGCCGGCCCGGCACGACGCCGCTGACGCTGCTCGTCCGCATCTCCACCGAAGGGCGGGGCAGCGGGGAGATCCGCGGCTATGTCGTGACGTTCGACGACATCACCGAACTGGTCTCCGCCCAGCGCAAGGCGGCCTGGGCCGACGTCGCCCGCCGCATCGCCCACGAGATCAAGAATCCGCTGACGCCGATCCAGCTCTCCGCCGAGCGGCTGCGCCGCAAGTACCTGAAGGAGATCACCACCGACACCGAGGTCTTCACCATGTGCACGGACACCATCGTCCGTCAGGTGGACGACATCCGGCGGATGGTGGACGAGTTCTCGGCCTTCGCGCGCATGCCGCAGCCGGTGATGAAACCCTGCAACCTCAACGACCTCGTCCGGCAGGCGGTGTTCCTGCAATCCAGCGCGCACGCCGGAAGGATCAAGTTCGAGATGGAGCTTCCGCAAGGGCCGCTGACCGTGCCCTGCGACAGCCGCCAGATCAGCCAGGCGCTGACCAACCTGCTGCAGAACGCGGCGGACGCCATCGAAGGGCGCCCACCGCCGGCCGAAGGCGCGGAGCTGCCGCCCGGCCATGTCGCCATCCGGGTCGAGGCCGATGCCGAGCGCATCGCCATGATCATCGAGGACAACGGCAAGGGCCTGCCGACCGAGGAGCGCGACCGTCTGACCGAGCCCTACGTGACGACGCGCGCGAAAGGCACGGGACTGGGGCTGGCAATCGTCAAGAAGATCATGGAGGACCACGGCGGCGTGCTGACCCTGGAGGACCGCGAAGGCGGCGGGGCGCGCGTCGGGCTGGTCATCCCCAACACGTCCACCAGCTCCGGCACGGCCGCGGGCGATGCCCCCGGCGGCGTTGGCACGCCGGCGGAGACCGGTGAAGAGAAGAGGCACGCAGCCCATGGCGCATGACATTCTGATCGTCGACGACGAAGCGGACATCCGGATGCTGATCGCCGGCATCCTGAACGACGAAGGCATGAAGACGCGTGAGGCCGCCGACGCCGATCAGGCGTTCGCCCAGGTCTCCGCCCGCCGGCCGAGCCTCGTGGTGTTGGACATCTGGCTCCAGGGCAGTCGGCTGGACGGGCTTCAAATCCTCGAACAGCTGATGCGCGACCACCGGAACCTGCCGGTCATCATGATCTCCGGCCATGGCAACATCGAGACCGCCGTCTCGGCGATCAAGATCGGCGCCTACGACTTCATCGAGAAGCCCTTCAAGGCCGACCGGCTGCTGCTGATGGTGGACCGCGCCATCGAAGCGGCCCGGCTGAAGCGCGAGAACGAGGAGCTGAAGCTGCGCGCCGGCGGCGAGGTGGAGCTGATCGGCCGGTCCACCGCCGTCAACCACGTCCGCCAGAGCATCGAGAAGGTGTCGCCCACCGGCAGCCGCGTTCTCGTCACCGGCCCCGCCGGCTCCGGCAAGGAGGTGGTGGCCCGGTTGATCCACGCGCGGTCGCGCCGGGCCGGCGGCCCCTTCGTCGGGCTGAACTGCGCCACCATGCGCCCCGACCGGCTGGAAATGGAGCTGTTCGGCACGGAAGCCGGCGTGGACGGCGGCGGGCGCAAGATCGGCACCTTCGAGCAGGCGCACGGCGGCACGCTGCTGCTCGACGAGGTCGCCGACATGCCGCTGGAAACCCAGGGCAAGATCGTCCGCGCCCTGCAGGAGCAGGTGTTCGAGCGGGTCGGCGGCGGCCAGCGCGTCGAGGTGGATGTGCGCGTCGTCGCGACCTCCAACCGCGACCTCCAAGCCGAGATCGACCAGGGCCGCTTCCGCCAGGACCTGTTCTATCGTCTCGCCGTCGTGCCAATCCGCGTGCCCTCGCTGGCCGAGCGGCGCGAGGACATTCCGCTGCTGGCCCGCCACTTCATGCAACGCTCCGCCGAGGCCGCCGGTCTGCCGGCCCGCGACTTCGGCGAGGACGCCATGGCCGCGCTGCAGGCCTACGACTGGCCGGGCAACGTGCGCCAACTGCGCAACGTGGTGGATTGGCTGCTCATCATGGCGCAGGGCGACCCCAAGGAGCCGATCCGCGCCGACCAGCTACCGCCGGAAATCGGCGCCATCACCCCCACCGTCCTGAAATGGGACAAGGGTGGCGAGATCATGGGCCTGCCGCTCCGCGAGGCGCGCGAGGTGTTTGAGCGCGAGTATCTGTTGGCCCAGGTGACGCGCTTCGGCGGCAACATCTCCCGCACCGCGTCCTTCGTGGGGATGGAGCGTTCCGCCTTGCACCGGAAGCTGAAATCGCTCGGCGTGCACGGCAGCGAGAAGGGCAAGCTGTTCGTCGAGTAGGCTTGTCCAGCATCGTCAAGCACGAGGCGCCGTCTTTTCTCCTGAAGCAGGTTTTCCGAGCATGTCCCGAACGCGGGCGGCTTGGGAACCTGCTTTTATTTTGTCTGAGGGCGGTGCTTGCCGACTTGTGTCGTTGGTGTGCGTCTTCTGGAATTGTGTTGCGGTAATTCTATTATTTTAATTGATCTTAATTGACTATTTCCTTTTTTCAATTAATCATTAAATACAATTGTATTTATATATTTTGTGAAATTACGAGTAACATATTTTGTGTTGATCGAAGTGCATTGCCTAAATATTCATTGGCTTGTGAGCGCGCTTAACAACAAACAGCATTTTCTTTTTATGAGGAGGAATCACAATATGGCGACCACTGCTGTCCTGACGGTCAATTATACCGACAACCAACTTGTTGCTTATTTGAACGGCGCTCAAGTTTACAACCGCATTGGTGGTGGCGAATCGATCAATGAACAGGTCGTGCTGACCGGCAACCTGCAGGCCGGCGTGAATCAGCTTCTGCTGATCGGTGTGAATTTCAACGGGCCAGCCCATTTCCAGGGATCGGTCAACATCGATGGCCGCTCGCAGGACTTCAACTTCGACACCCGCAAGGACGGTGCTCCGGAAGGAGTCGTCACGCAGTTCTATTACACGATCGACAACAGCTGACGCCAGGGCTGGGAAAACGGGTCTCCGTTTCGCGATGATTGCCCGAGGGAAGGGTGATGGGGCAGAGAGCATCCGTCACCCCTCTTCCTGTCCACGCTCGCATGTCGGCCCGTATTTCCCTTCGCAAACATAGAGTTGGTGCGCTCTGCCGCAAAATGATAAGGTCCCTATCCTAATTGCCTGGAAAATGGGCGGGGAAGGGTGCAAAGGCCGTGAAGGTCATCGTTTGCGGAGCCGGGCAGGTCGGCTCGAACATCGCGCGCTATCTGGCGTCCGAGGGCAACAACGTCACGGTGATCGACCATTCGCCGGAACTCATCCAGCGAATCAGCGACACGCTCGACGTGCAGGCCATGGTCGGCCACGCTTCGCACCCCGACGTTCTGGAGGCGGCGGGGGCGGGCGAGACCGACATGATCATCGCGGTCACCCAGATCGACGAGATCAACATGGTGGCCTGCGAGGTCGCCCACGCGCTGTTCAAGGTGCCGACCAAGATCGCCCGCGTCCGCAACCAGAGCTATCTGAAGCCGATCTGGGCGGACCTGTTCAGCCGCGACCACATGCCGATCGACGTCATCATCTCCCCGGAGATCGCGGTGGCGCGCGCCATCGCCCGCCGGCTCCAAGTGCCGGGCGCCTTCGACATGATTCCGCTGGCGGACGGCAAGGTCCGCGTCGTCGGCGTGCTCTGCACCGAAACCTGCCCGGTGCTGCACACGCCGCTGCGCCAGTTGACCGGCCTGTTCCCCGACCTGGGTCTGGAGGTGGTGGCGATCATCCGCAACGACCGCTCCTTCATCCCCGGCGGCGACGACCAGATGCTGCCGGGCGACGAGGTCTATTTCGCCTGCGACAACCGCCACCTGAACCGCGCCATGGCCGCCTTCGGCCACGAGGAGGTGGAGGCCCGCCGCATTATCATCCTGGGCGGAGGCAACATCGGGCTGTGCTTGGCGGAGGAACTGGAGGCGAAGTACCCCCAGGTCACCGCGCGCATCATCGAGATGAACCGCAGCCGCGCCCAGTTCGTGGCGCAGCGCCTGTCGCGCACCATGGTGCTGCACGGCGACGGGCTGGACCCGGAGATCCTGGAGGAGGCCAACGTCCGCGCTACCGAGACGGTGGTCGCCGTGACCAACGACGACGAGGGCAACATCCTCTCCTCGCTGCTCGCCAAGCGGCACGGGGCGAAGCGCGCCATCACGCTGATCAACAAGGCGTCCTACACCTCTCTGGTGTCGCCGCTGGGGATCGACGCGGTGGTCAGCCCGCGCGCCATCACCGTGTCGAACATCCTCCAGTACGTCCGTCGCGGCCGCATCCGCGCGGTGCACAGCCTGCGCGACGGCTTTGCCGAGGTCATCGAGGCGGAGGCGCTGGAAACCTCCGCGGTGGTCAACACCCCGCTGCGTGAGGTGAAGCTGCCCTCCGGGGTCATCGTCGGCGCCATTGTGCGCGGCGACGAGGTCATCATCCCGCGCCCGGCCACGGTGATCCGTCCGAAGGACCGTGTCATCATCCTGGCTACCGCTGGTCAGGTGAAAAAGGTGGAGAAGATGTTCGCCGTCCGGCTTGAATTCTTCTGATCGCCTCCCGTATCGTTTTTGGCACCAACAAAAAGAACCTCCATGGCTCGATGGGCATACGTCAACGGCCGTTACCTGCCGCACCGGCAGGCGGCGGTTCATGTGGAAGATCGCGGTTTCCAGTTCGCCGACGGCGTCTATGAGGTGGTGACTCTCCTCGATGGGCGCTTCGCGGACCTGGACGGCCATATGGAGCGTCTGGGCCGCAGCCTGTCGGAGCTGCGCATGGACTGGCCGGCGGCGCCACGCGTCGTGACGATGATCGCCCGCGAGCTGGTGCGGAGGAACGGCGTCCGCAACGGGGCGCTGTACATCCAGGTCACCCGCGGCGTCGCCCCGCGGGACTTCAAGTTCCCGGCAAGCATCCCCGCGACTCTGGTGATGACCGTCAAGCGGGTCACCGCCTTCGCCAAGCCGGAGCAGCTCGAGAAGGGTGTGGCCGTGGTCACGGTGCCCGACATCCGCTGGGGCCGGTGCGACATCAAGACGGTCGGTCTCCTCGCCCCGGTGCTTGCCAAGCAGCAGGCCACCGAATCGGGCGCCTACGAGGCGTGGCTGATCGATCCGGACGGCACAGTGACGGAGGGGGCCTCCTCCAACGCCTGGATCGTCACGCAGGACGGCGTGCTGGTGACCCGCGCCCCGTCGCGGAAGATCCTCAACGGCATCACCCGCCAATCGCTTCTGCGGCTGGCCGGCGAGCGCGGCATCCCGGTGGAGGAGCGCAGCTTCACGGTGGAGGAGGCGCTCGCCGCCCGCGAGGCCTTCGTGTCCTCCGCCGGTACCTTCGCGCTGCCGGTGACCCGCATCGACGGCAAGCCGGTAGGCGAGGGCAGGCCGGGGCCGGTCACGCGGACGCTGCGTCAGGCCTATCTCGATTACGTGGCCGCCGGGGTGCCGTCATGAGCGACGCCGCCGCCGTCATCGACCGCCTGCCCGTGCTGCCGCGCGCCGTCCTCTACGACTGGGACAACACGCTGGTCGACAATTGGGGCACGGTGCGCGCCGCGCTGAACCACGCGCTGGTCACCTTCGGTCATCCGGCCTGGACCGAGGATGAGGCGAGGGAGCGCATCAAGCAGTCGCTGCGCGACAGCTTCCCCCGCATCTTCGGGGAGCGCTGGACCGACGCGCGCGACCTTTTCTACGCCTATTTCGAGGCGCATCACCTGGAGCATCTCCGGCCCCTGCCGGGTGCGGAATCCCTGCTGCGCGGCTTCGCCGAGCGCGGAATCTATCAGGCGGTGGTCTCGAACAAGACCGGCCGCTTCCTGCGGGCGGAAGCCGACGCCCTGGGCTGGACCGGCTATTTCGGCCGTCTGGTCGGCGCCCAGGACGCCGAATTCGACAAGCCGCACGGCGCACCGGTGATGATGGCGCTGGAACCGGCGAACATTCCGCCGGGTCCGGACGTCTGGTTCGTAGGAGACGCCGACATCGACATGGAATGTGCCCATGGCGCGGGAATGGTCCCGGTGCTAATAGGGGCGGGGGAGGGCAGCGGCTTCACCCGCTTCCCTCCGGCCCACCGGTACGACACCTGCCATGCATTGTGCGGCTTGGTGGGCAACGGTGGTGACACCATATCGGATGACCAGTAGTCGAGACGGTTGCGACCAGCCATACCTTATCGCTGCAGGGGGCGGGCTTCTAACAAGGGGCCCCAAAAAACACTGAAGAAGGGGGCGACATAAAATGTCTGAAAAAAGCCAAAATGTGCAGGACGTGTTCCTCAACCACGTCCGCAAGAACAAGACTCCCGTAACCGTGTTCCTTGTGAACGGTGTTAAACTTCAGGGAATCATCACCTGGTTCGACAACTTCTCGGTTCTGCTGCGGCGCGATGCGCATTCGCAGCTCGTCTACAAGCACGCCATCTCCACCGTGATGCCTGCGCATCCGATCCAACTCTTCGAGCCGCCCAAGGAAGGTGAAAACGTCTGATTTTTCGACCAATGGCAATGGCCGGACGCCTGATGCCTCCGGCCGCGCCATCGTGGTCCACCCCGTCCTCCGCAATGAGGCGGACGGGGTCCTGCGCCATCCCGAATCCTGCCTGGACGAGGCGGTGGGCCTTGCCCGCGCCATCGATCTGGAGGTCGTGCACGCCGAATGCGCGCGGGTGAACCGCCCGCAGCCTTCGATCCTTCTCGGGTCGGGGACGGTGGAGCATTTTGCCCAGATCGTGGAGGAGACGGAGGCATCCCTCGTCATCCTCGACCACGCGCTGTCGCCGGTGCAGCAGCGCAATCTGGAAAAGGCCCTCAAGGTCAAGGTCATCGACCGCACCGGCCTGATCCTGGAGATCTTCGGCGCCCGCGCCCGCACGCGCGAAGGCATGCTCCAGGTCGAGCTGGCCGCCCTGACCTACCAGAAGTCGCGCCTCGTCCGCTCCTGGACCCACCTGGAACGCCAGCGCGGCGGCTTCGGCTTCCTCGGCGGCCCCGGTGAATCCCAGCTTGAGATGGACCGCCGGTTGATCGGCGACCGCATCGTCAAGATCAAGAAGGAGTTGGAGGAGGTCCGCCGCACCCGCGGTCTGCACCGCAAGGCGCGCGCCAAGGTGCCGTACCCCGTGGTGGCTCTGGTCGGCTACACCAACGCCGGCAAGTCGACGCTGTTCAACCGGCTGGCCAACGCCGACGTCTTCGCCAAGGACCTGCTGTTCGCCACGCTGGACCCGACGATGCGTCAGGTGACCCTGCCGTCCGGGCGCAAGGTGATCCTGTCGGACACGGTGGGCTTCATCTCCGACCTGCCGCACGGCCTCGTCGCCGCCTTCCGCGCCACGCTGGAGGAGGTCGACGCCGCCGACATCATCCTGCATGTCCGCGATGTCTCCCACCAGGACAGCGAGGCCCAGAAGGCCGACGTGCACGAGGTCATGAGCGATATGGGCATCGACCCGGACGCCGACGACCGCGTGATCGAGGTGCTGAACAAGATCGACGCGCTGGACGAGGAATCCCGCGAGGCGATCCTGGCCCAGACGGCCCGCAACCCGCGCGCCGTCGCGGTGTCCGCCCTGTCGGGGGCGGGGATCGCGGATCTCGACCGGCTGCTCGACCAGCGGATGAACGCCCACCGCCATGTGGTGGACCTGTCCGTGGAGTTGGGGGACGGGGCGGCGCTCGCGTGGCTCTATGAAAAAGGTGAGGTGCTGGAGCGGCGGGATGATGAGGTCCAGGCCCACATCCAGGTGGCCATCGACCCGGCGGATCTGGCCCGTTTCGAGAAGCGGTTCGTGCACGGCTGATCTTTCGCCATAAAGGAAGCGGGCGCGTCATAATTCGTTCGTGCACATGCGACGACATGACGCGCCCGATTTCAGCCCCGTCCTACGACGTCCGAGGTGTAGCCTTTTCCCAACGCGCCCCCGATATTTGAGCCGGGGAGCCGATGGGTTATCCCCGGGAGGAGGCCCGCCTATGCGTTTGCAGACCGATCCAACACACTTTTCGATCACCGCCTTCCTGGCCGATCAGGTGACCCTGGTCGCCCGGCAGGAGCAATTGTCGCCCGGTGCCGCGGTGCTGCGCATCCAGGAACTGTCGCGCGACAACGCCGGTCGCGCCCGTCTTCTGGAAATCATCAGTGACGCCTGGCGCAAGGAAACCAACCCGACGGAAAGCAGCAAGATCGCCGCCCTGCGGTCCGAACTGGCCGCCTGGGCGCTGCACGCCACCCCGAGCGACAGCCTGCCGCGCTCCTGACGGAGGCGGGGGGTGCCGGGACAAGGATTTGTCCGTGGCTATGCAGCGGGCAGGACGCCATAATGGCGGCTCGGCCCGCTTCTTCTTTTGTCCGGATTCCCTTGCGCGTCCCGATCGCTCTCCTGTCCCTGGCGTTTCTGGCCTTCGCGGGCACCGCCGCAGCCGTCGAACGGGTGTTGCCACCGGGATTCGTGGAGGAGCCGCCGGTCGCTCCGGAAGATCCCCTGCCGCCGGAGCCTGCGGAGTTTCCTCCCGCCCCCTTCAGCCCACTGGTCGTGGCGCCGGACCCGAAGGAACTGCTGAAGGCCTGCAAGGAAGCCACCTTCACCGACTGCTTCCGCCTGTGGCGTCCGCCCCCGCCGCCGCCCAAGGAGGAGACGCGGGAAGCGCGCGACGTGCCGCAGCCCCCGCCCGATCCGAGCGCGCCGCGCAAGCCGCCGGAACCCGGCCCGCTGACCGGCACGCCGCCCGCCCCGAACCCCGCGGCCGATCAGGCCACCTATGACGCGCTGGTCAAAGCGTTGAAAGACAGTGGTTTGGACGGCAAAGTCATGCTGCCGGAACCGCCGAAGGATGGCGGAACGGTTCTGAGACTCGATCCCCGATCCAACAAAGCGGTACCGAAACCGTGACGAATTTTCCGATTCCTGACGTCGACCGCGTCTCCGCGATCATCCGCGAGGTCGCGGAGAGCGAGATTCTTCCCTATTTCCGCGATCTGGCGAACGCCGGCATCCGCGAGAAGACCGGGCCGGCCGATCTCGTAACCCTGGCCGACGAAGCGGGCGAACGCGCCTTGACGCCGCGCTTGCTGGACCTGCTTCCCGGCAGCACGGTGGTGGGGGAGGAGGCCGTCTCCGAGGACAAGTCCCTGCTCGACCGCATCCATGGCGACGCGCCGGTCTGGATCATCGACCCGATCGACGGCACGCTGAACTTCGCGAACGGGCGCCCGCTCTTCGCCGTGATCATCGCCTTGGCCTGCCGCGGCGAGACGCTGGCCGGCTGGATCTACGACCCGTGCGACGGGCGCATCGCCACGGCGGTGAAAGGGCAGGGCGCCCACCTGAACGGCAAGCGCGTCACGGTCGCCTCGGCGGTCCCCCTGACCGAGATGACCGGAGCGCTGTCGACGCGATTCTGCGCCGAGGATCTCGGGCGACAGTTGGATGAGCGCGGCCGCTCCCTGGGTCCCCGCGTCTGCCTGTCCAGCGCCGCGCAGGAGTATCTGCGCTTGCTCGACGGCCGGGCGCAATTCTCGATGTATCATCGCCTGATGCCGTGGGATCACGCGGCAGGTGTTCTGCTCCACGCGGAGGCCGGCGGCTACAGCGCGCTGTTCGACGGCTCGCCCTATCGTCCGACCGTCCTCAACGGTGGGGTGATGCTGACCCCCGACCGTGCGAGTTGGGAGGCGATGCACCGGCATCTGTTCGGCTAAGGCGGGGGCGCACCGGACTACCGCACACGTCCTGCGGTGGGGACCGGATTCGGCGGGAACTCCGCGGGCACAGCGGCCTTATAGTGCCAGGATGCCGGAAACGGCTGCCGTGAGCCTTGCGGAGCGCCCGAACATGAAGGCCATTGCCCTGAAGCGCGTGCTGTTGGTGGCGTCATTGCTGGCGCCCGCGGCTTGCGCGGAGCGGATCGCCGATTGTCAGCGCGCTGGCGGGACGGCGCTGGCCGCCGGTGAGGCGCGATGTTCCACAGACACCGATACCGCGGATGTCGCTTTGGAGCATGAAGAGGTTCGCGCAATCGACGCCGAGCCGGTGCTCAGCGTGGCGCCGCCGCAGCGCCGGAAGGCGCGGCCCGTCACGCATGCGCATTCCATGGAGTGAAATGGCCCGCGGTCTCGCGGAACCCGCCATCGCCAACATGTGTTGGACCAACGCAACAACGGCGGGTGATCCATGCAAACGGCCAATATCCACGATCCCTTGAGCATCGAGAGCGTCTATCCACGAAGCGCCTTCGACAACGATGCGCGGCAGAACGCGCGGGACAAGGAGGCGGTGGAGCATGGCGTGATGATCCTGTCGATGCCGGACGCCGACGGCAATTTCTCGCTGAAGCCCTCCCAACGTCATGTCGGAGAGCCGGACACGACAACCCATTCGATTTTTCTGTCGCCGACGCTGGAGAGCTCTGAGTATGGAGCGCTCATTCCAAGCGACACCGGCTATGACGGGGCGATCGAACAGTCGGAGGCTCCCAAGACCTCCGGCGATCCTTACCGGTCCTTCGTGGAATCGCTGATTCAGGCCGCCCGTGACGCGGATTTCCCACCGCCGCCGCCCGCCGAGAGCCTGAAGGGATTTCGCGGAGGCTGAAGCATCGAAGAATGGAGGGAGGCCAAACGCCCCCTCCTCACCTCTCCGATTATATTTTCCATAATCTAACTTATGTGATCTCATTGACTGACGGAGCCTGCCTTCTTTTCTCACGGCAATGGGTCGGATAAGGTCGCTGTCCCGTCCCATCCCGCTGCCGAAGAAGACCTTCCCATGGCCCGCAACATCGACCGCCTGATCGACGTCATGGCCCGCCTGCGCGACCCCAAGGGCGGATGCCCGTGGGATCTGGAGCAGACCTACGCCACCATCGCGCCGCACACGATCGAAGAAGCCTACGAGGTGGCCGACGCCATTGAGAAAGGCGACATGCCGGCGCTGCGCGAGGAGTTGGGCGACCTGCTCTTCCAAGTGGTCTATTACAGCCAGATGGCCCGCGAAGAGAATCTGTTCGACTTCGACGAGGTCGCCGGCGTCATCGCCGACAAGATGATCCGACGCCACCCGCACGTCTTCGGCGCCGAGGAGGTCAAGGGCGCCGACATGCAGACCTCGCGCTGGGAGGACCACAAGGCCGCAGAGCGCGCCGCCAAGGCCGCCGAGGAAGGCCGCGCCCCGTCCGCCCTGGAGGGCGTGATCGCCGGCCTCCCCGCCCTCACCCGCGCCTTGAAGCTGCAGAACCGGGCCGCCCGCGTCGGCTTCGACTGGACCGACGCGCGGGATATCCTCGACAAGATCGAGGAGGAGGTCCGCGAGT